>JACCWU010000299.1 GCA_013697465.1 Actinomycetota bacterium
GTTCGGGACGGTTGAGGGAGTCTTCCTCGCGTTACCGTTCGCGATCTGGTTCTACCTCGCGATCGAGGAGCTCCCGCTGGCAGCAGAGGAGTCGCACGACCCGAAACGCGATATCCCGAAAGGGACTATCTATGGGCTGGTCACGCTGATCATCACCGGGTTCCTGGTTCTCTTCCTCAACACCGGAGTCACCGGCGCGGAGGAGGTCAGGGTGTCGGGCGAACCGCTGCTCGACGGCTTCCGTGTGATCTTCGGCGGGAGCGAGAATGTCTCGAACGTGCTGGGCCTCGCAGCCGTCGCCGGCATCATCGCGAGCTTCCACACGATCATCTACGCCTACGGCCGAAACATCTTCTCGCTCTCCCGAGCTGGGTACTACCCGCACTGGCTGTCGCTTACGCACGGGAGGCGGAACACGCCGTACGTTGCACTCGTTGCGGGTGCGGTTATCGGATACGGCCTTGCGCTTCTCTTCGACCAGGCGACGAAGAACGATTGGCTCGGCGGCAACCTGAGCGCTGCTCTTCTCTCGATGGCTGTGGGCGGGGCGGTCGTCTCGTACTTTCTGCAGATGGTGTCGTTCATCCTTCTGCGCAGGAATCTGCCGAACATCGACCGGCCGTATCGAAGCCCAGTCGGGATTCCAGGCGCGGCGATCGGAGCGCTAATCGCTCTCATCTCGCTCGCCGCGCTCTTCTGGCGCGACGACTACCGGCCCGGTGTGGTCGGAGTGGCGATCTTCTACGTGCTTGCGTTGGTGTACTTCTCGCTCACAGGGCGGAACAAGCTCGTGCTCTCTCCCGAGGAAGAGTTTGCGCTGACCCGCGGTAAGCACGGGCACCCCGAAACGGAGGGGTACGGCACGACACGCGTGGGAGACATCCCGGCTGGGGCAGGGGATTAGCGATCGGCGTCATGCGGAGAGCGTCGTACAAACGGGGGCCGGCCGAGCCGGCCCCCGTTGTCGAAGGCGAGTAATGCTGAGTTTCGAGGAGCTGGAGTCCGAAGTCGAGTCGGGCGCGATCGACACGGTGGTCGTCGCCTTCACCGACATGCAGGGCCGGCTTATGGGAAAGCGGCTCCACGGCGAGTTCTTCGTCGAGGAGATCGGCTCGGGCAACGAGGTGGAGGGCTGCAACTACCTGCTCGCGCTGGACATGGAGATGGAACCGACCCCCGGCTACGAGATCGCGAGCTGGGAGCAGGGATACGGCGACTTCGGCCTCGCCCCCGATCTTGCGACGCTCCGGCGGATTCCATGGCTCGAGGCGACGGCGCTCGTCCTCTGCGACGTCGAGTGGCACGACGGCTCGCCCGTGCAACCGTCGCCGCGGCAGGTGTTGAAGGCTCAGCTCGAGCGGACGGCGGAGCTCGGCCTCGTACCGATGCTCGGCTCGGAGCTCGAGTTCTACCTTCTGCGCGAGACCTTCCAGGAGGCGTGGGCGCAGCGCTACGAGGACCTCACTCCCTCCGTGCCGTACATCCTCGACTACCACGTCCTCGCGTCGACCTACGACGAGGATCTGATCCGCCAGATCCGCAACGGCATGCACGCGGCCGGGATCAAGGTCGAGACCTCCAAGGGCGAGGCGTGGCCCGGCCAGCACGAGATCAACTTCCGCTTCGCCGACGCGCTGACGATGGCGGACAATCACGTGATCTACAAGAACGGTGCGAAGGAGATCGCCTTTGCGAACGGCTGCTCGATTACGTTCATGGCGAAGCCCTTCGAGTCGTGGATCGGCAATTCGTGTCACATCCACGCCTCGCTCTTCCGAGACGGCGAGCCGGCGTTCGCCGAGGACGACGTGCTCTTCGACCGCTTTCTCGCCGGCCAGATCGCCACATTCGAGGAGCTCGCGATCTTCCTCGCCCCGACGATCAACTCCTACAAGCGCTACGCGGCCGGGAGCTGGGCGCCGACGACGCTTGCCTGGGGTCGCGACAACCGCACCTGCGGGTTCCGCATCGTCGGGCACGGACCCTCGAAGCGCGTCGAGACGAGGATTCCCGGCGGTGACGTCAACCCGTATCTCGCCTTCGCGGCGATCGTCGCGGCCGGGCTGCACGGGATCGAGACGGAGCTCGACTTGCCGCCGGGGCTCGAGGGGAACGCGTACGAGTCCGACGCCGAGCGCTTCCCGTCGACGATGCGCGACGCGATCGCGGCGCTCGAATCCGGGACGGTCGCCCGCGCGGCCTTCGGCGACCAGGTCGTCGACCACTACCTGAACTACGCGCGTACGGAGCAGGCGCTCTTCGACAAGTACGTGACGGACTGGGAGCGCGCCCGCTACTTCGAGCGCGGATGAGAGTTGTCGTCATCTCGCAAGTTCCGCAGGCGGTGCACGGGTACACGGAGCTCCTGCGCGCACTCGGCCACGAGCCCATAGCGCTTCTGTGCTCGCGCGAGCACGCTGGCCGGTACGGGGACGCGTTCGACACGCTCGTGCGCGACGCGCCAGACGAGCTCGACGTCGTCGTCCCCGCGACACGAGCCGGCATCGCGCCCCTCCTGCGCCGCTACGAGCCGGATGTTGTCCTGTGCAGCGGTTTTCCGTGGAAGGTCCCAGCCGACGCGCTCGAGGTGCCGCGCCTCGGGGCGATCAACGGCCACCCCTCGCTGCTCCCCAGGTATCGGGGCCCGAGCCCGGTGTCCTGGGCGATACGCAACGGCGAGACCGAGATCGGCTGGACGTATCACCGCATGGACGTCGACCTCGATACGGGAGCGATCCTGGCGCAGGGCTCGATTCCACTCGGCGACGAGCACTCGTGGGAAGAGCTCGAGCCGAAGCTGATTCCCTGCATCGCGGAGCTCTTGCCACGGGCTCTTGCACGCATGGAGGCACGCGATCCGGGAGATGCGCAGCGCGGGGAAGGGGACTACTTCTCGTTCTTCGGAGCCGACTACCTCTTCATCGACTGGAGCGGCTCCCGGGTGGACGTGCACCGGCAGGTTCGCGCATGGCGGTTCGCATCGGCGACGGGCGGGGCACGTGGGGCACTCGCCGAGATCGACGGGAAGACGGTGCGCGTTCTCCGGACCAGCCTCGAGCAGGCCGATGGTCGCGCGATGGAGTGCGCAGACGGCATCATCTGGATCGTGGAGACGGAGGCTCCGTGAGGCCGGTCATCGGGATCACCACCTACGCGCAGGAGGCGAGCTGGGGTGCGTGGCGCCTGCCGGCCGCCTTGATCCCGCTGGACTACGTGGATGCGGTGGAGCGCGCGGGCGGGCGTCCCGTTCTCATTCCTCCGAGTGAGGACGGCGTGGACGAGACGCTCGAGGCTCTCGACGGGGTCGTGTTCTCGGGCGGCGCCGACGTGGATCCGTCCATCTACGGCGCCGAGCCGCACGCCAAAACGGACGCGCCCCAAGCGCGCCGCGACGCCGGCGAGCTCGCGCTGCTCCAAGCCGCGCTCGACCGAGATATGCCGGTGCTCGCCGTCTGCCGCGGGTTTCAGCTTCTGAACGTCCTGCGTGGCGGGGATCTCGTGCAGCACCTTCCGGATGCCGTCGGCAACGACGACCACAAGCAGACCCCGGGGACCTTCGTCGAGCACCCCGTCGAGGTGAAGGAAGGAACGCGTCTGGCGTCGATGATCGGCGCGCGCTCGGAGGTAACCTCCCACCACCACCAGGGGCTCGGCAAGGTCGGAGCCGGGCTTGTCGAGACGGCCTGGGCCGGAGACGGCACGCTCGAAGGCGTCGAGGATCCGTCGCTGCGCTTTCTGGTCGGCGTGCAGTGGCATCCCGAGGCGGGAGAGGACGAGGCGCTCTTCGCGAACCTCGTCGCGGAAGCGCGTGCGTACCGAACCGAGCGCAGGTCCGCGCCGGCGTGACGCTTACCGTTCTCAACCCCGCGACCGAGGAGCCGATCGCCGAGTTCGAGCAGGCAGGTGTCGAGGAAGCCGACGAGGCCGTCGCGCGTGCTCGAGCTGCCTACCCGAGTTGGAGCGCGGTCTCGCCGAGCGACCGCGCCCGTCTTCTGCGGAGGCTTGCGACGCTTGTCGAGGAGCATGCGGAAGAGCTTGCGCGGATCGAGTCCCGGAACGTCGGCAAGCCCATCTCGGGCGCGCGGGGCGAGATCGGCATGGTCGCGCAGGTCTTCCACTTCTACGCCGGCGCGGTCGACAAGCACTACGGCGACACGATCCCTGTCGCAGATGGCGTTGCGGCGACCTTCCGCGAGCCGCTCGGTGTCGTCGGGCTGATCGTGCCCTGGAACTTCCCGCTCAACATCGCGAGCTGGAAGCTCGGCCCGGCGCTCGCATGCGGGAACACGGTCGTTCTCAAGCCGGCGGAGCTCACGCCGCTGTCGGCGCTGCGCCTCGCCGAGCTGGCGCTGGAGGCCGGGATTCCGGACGGTGTCCTCAACGTCGTCGTGGGGAAGGGCTCCGTCGTCGGACAGCGGCTGATCGAGCACCCGGACGTCGCGAAGATCGGGTTCACGGGCTCCACCGAGGTGGGCCGGCTCGTGATGAAGGGCGCAGCGGAAACGATCAAGCGGGTCACGCTCGAGCTCGGCGGCAAGTCGGCGAACGTCGTCTTCGCCAACGCAGATCTCGAACGAGCGGCCGCCGCCGCTCCGTATGCGGTGTTCGACAACGCGGGACAGGACTGCTGCGCTCGCTCCCGGATCCTGGTCCAGAAATCCGTCTACGACGAATTTCTGGATAGGTTGGTGGAGGCGACTCGCGGCCTTCGAGTAGGCGACCCGTCCCTCGAAGAGACCGAGATGGGGCCGCTGATATCGCAGGAGCATCGGGAGAACGTGGCCTCATACGTCGAGGGTGTTCCTAAGCTTTTCGAGGGCGAAGCTCTCGAAAAGCCCGGATTTTGGTTCCCGCCGACGCTCGTCGAGGCGACGAACGAGCACCGGGTCGCGCGCGAGGAGGTCTTCGGCCCGGTTGCGGCAGTGATTCCGTTCGAGGACGAAGCGGACGCGATTCACATCGCCAACGACACCCCCTACGGCCTCTCGGGCTCGATCTGGACGCGCGATGGTGCGAGGGCGCTGCGCGTTGCTCGCGCGCTTGAGACCGGCGTGCTCTCGGTGAACTCGAACTCGTCGGTACGGGTTCAGACGCCGTTCGGCGGGTTCAAGCAGTCGGGGTTCGGCCGCGAGCTCGGCATGCAGGCGCTCGACGGATACTCCGAGGTCAAGAGCGTGTTCATCTCGACGGAGGAGTGAGCGATGGCGGGTCGGCTCGACGGGAAGGTGTGCGTGATCACGGGCGCGGGCGGCGGCATGGGGCGCGAGGCTGCAATCGTCTTCACGGCCGAGGGTGCGAAGGTTTGCGTCGCGGACGTCGATCTCGACATCGCCGAGGAGACGGTCGCCCTCTGCTCGGGGGAGGCATTCGCTCTGCCCGTGAACGTCGCCGACGAGGAGGACGTTCGCGGGATGTACCGGACGACCGCCGAGCGCTTCGGCGGCGTCGACGTCCTCTACAACAACGCGGGGATATCGCCCGGAGACGACGCGTCCGTGCTCGACACGACGGTGGACGCATGGCAGCGCGTGCAGGACGTGAACACGAAGGGCGTCTTCCTCTGCTGCAAGCACGGGATCCCGCACCTGCTCGAGCGCGACACCGGATCGGTGATCAACGTCGCCTCCTTCGTCGCGATTCTCGGCGCCGCGACGTCGCAGATCTCCTACACGGCGTCCAAGGGCGCCGTCCTGTCGATGAGCCGCGAGCTCGCGGTGCAGTTCGCGCGACAGGGAATCAGAGTGAACGCGCTCTGCCCGGGGCCGGTCGAGACGCCGCTCCTGCTCGCGATCTACGGCGACGACCCGGCCGCATTCGCCCGGCGGCAGACCCACTGGCCGACCGGTCGGCTCGGCAAGCTGCGTGAGATCGTGAACGCGGCGCTCTTCCTCGCGAGCGACGAGTCTTCGTTCGTGAACGGCGCGGCCTTCGTCGTCGACGGCGGCCTGACCGCCGCCTACGTAACGCCCGAGTAGAGTCGAACGCCACCACTACAACGCGGGTTGCGGCGGCCCGGGTTCCCCCGCGATCAGACGCCGACGACCTGAACGGTCCAGCGCCGCTCGCGCTCGCGGTCGAGCTCGAGGAAGAGGACGCGCTGCCACTGGCCGAGCTGCAGGTCTCCCCCGCGGACGGGAATCGACTCGCCTGCCGGGCCGAGGAGCATCGACATGCAGTGCGCGTGCCCGTTCGAGGCCTCCATGTCCTCCGGGCAGACGTTCTCGGTGCGACGGTCCCAGTCGTCGTGGGCGTAGTAGTGCTCGCTCGGGACGAGGCGGCGCAAGAGCACGGCGAAGTCCTCGAGGAAACCACGCTCCCACTCGTTCACCCGCACGGAGCAGGTCGTGTGCGGCGAGTAGACCGAGCAGATCCCGTTCCGGATCCCGCTGGCGGCTACGGCCTCCTGCACCTCCTCGGTGATGTCCTTCACGGAGAGCCCTCCGGC
>JACCWU010000308.1 GCA_013697465.1 Actinomycetota bacterium
ATCCTCGGCCGCGGCCGTTGCGGCCGCAACCGTCTCCACCGGGCTGTGCGTGCGTACACCGGTGAAGCGCGTGGCCACGGGTATACCGAGCTCGGCGAGACGGGAGCTCGTCACGAGCAGCGACCGCCGGCTGCCGAGCTCTGCGAGCAACGGGCCGAGCTCGCCGAGACCCCAGCGGACGATCACGTCTCGAGCCGGCCCCGCGCGAACTCGACGAACGCGTCGGCCACACGGGAGCGCGCGCGGCCGGTCGCCGAGGCGAGCGAGATCTCCCGCGTCGCTTCCAGACCCTGGACGCGCGCCTCGGTCAGCGTTCCGAGCTCGAGGTCGGATTCGACCGCGGTCCGCGAGATGAACGTCACGCCGTAACCCGCCTCGACGGCCCGGCGCACCGACTCCTGGAGGCCGAGCTCGAGCCGCACGTCGAGATCGCGCAGCCGAACGCCCTGGCGCCGAAGCACATCCTCAACGATCTGGCGAACTCCCGCGCCCTCCTGCATCAGGATCAACGGCTCCTCGCGCAGCTCTTCGAGCGCTAGCGTCTTGCCCGCGAAGCGGTGGCCGGGCGGGCAGGCGAGGATGACCTCGTCGGAGAAGAACGGCTCGAAGCGGACTCCCCGGTGCCTGCGCGAAGCTCCAACGATCCCGAGCTCGAGCGCGCGCGCGGCGACTCGCTCGACGATCGCGTGCGTGTCGGACACGGTCAGGAACACGTGCACGCCCGGGTTCTCCCGCTGGAACTCGCAGAGCAGGAGCGGGACGACGATTGCCGCTGGGCCCGTGGAGGCACCGAGCACGAGCTCGCCTTGGAGCTCGCCTTCGACGGTGGCGGCGACATCGGACTCGATCTGCTCCTCGAGTGCGAGCAGGCGTTGTGCCCCGCGATAGAGCCGCCAGCCGGCCTCAGTTGGCTCCACCCGCCGGCCGGACCGGTCGAGGAGCTGCGTTCCGAGGCGCTTCTCGAGCGCGCGGATCTGAAGCGAGACCGCGGGCTGCGTCACGCCCAGGCGCTCGGCTGCCTGCGAGAAGCTGCGGCGGTCGACGACCGCGCAAAAGGCCGCAAGCTGGCGCGTGTCCATAAGCGAATCTTATCCACGCGTGCGGTAGTGTCGGCCTGTGCGGGTCTGGATCGACATCTCGAACTCGCCGCAGGTGCTCGTCTTCCGGCCCCTTGTCGCCCTGCTCGAGGAGCGAGGGCACACCGTTCGAGTGACGACCCGCGACTACGCGCAGACGCTCGACTTGCTCCGCCTGCACGGGATCCAGCACGAGGTCGTAGGCCCCAGCCATGCAGGCGGCCGGGTGTTGAGCAAGGCGCGCGGGCTGGGCGCACGGCTCCGGTCGCTCAGGCACTGGGCGAGCGACCGGGGGTTCGACGTCGCGCTTTCGCACGCATCCCACGAGCTGCCGCTCGTCGCCCGGTCGCTGGGGATCCCGTCGGCCTACGCGTTCGACTACGAGTTCGCCCGCGTGCAGCACGGACTCGGGAGCAGGGCGGCACGGCGCGTCGTAGTGCCCGAGGCGATCCCGCAGCGCCGACTCGATCGGCTCGGCGCCCGGAGCACAAAGGTCAGGCGCTACCCCGGGCTCAAGGAGGAGTACTACCTCGCGGGCTTCGCGCCCCGCGAATCGGTGCTCGACGAGCTCGGGATCGACCGGGAACGGGTGCTCGCGGTCGTGCGAACCCCACCCGAGGTATCGCTCTACCACCGGCATGGGAATCCGCTGTTCGCCGACCTCCTGCGCCGCCTGGGCGCCGACCCTGGCGTGCATGCGGTCGTCCTACCCCGAACCGCCGAGCAGCGGCAGGCGGTCGAAGCGCTCTCGCTTGCGTCGCTCGTCCTCCCGAAGCGCGCAATCGACGCTCGGAGCCTCGTCGCGCTGGCCGACGTCGTGGTCTCCGCCGGCGGGACGATGAATCGCGAGGCGGCAGCGCTCGGTGTTCCGGCCTATACGACGTTTGCAGGTCGCATGGGTGCGGTAGACGAGATGCTGGTGCATGAGAAGAGGCTCGCAATCCTGATCTCGCCCGCTGCCGTCCAGCTCGAGAAGAGGCAGGGGGATGGACTGCAGGTCGAGAGAGATCCGGCGTTCTTTCTCGATCTCCTGCTCACTGCCTTGTGACGCCGTGTCACGTGGCCGGGGATCACTTGGTGGAACACGCCGGATGTGGTTAGGTCCACTCGCTACGAACGACTCGTTCGGGAAGGGGAGGAAAATGAGAAGACTTCGACTGGCCCTCGCCGCAGGAGCGGTAGCGCTCGTGCCCGTGCTTGCGGCAGCAGCGACAGCGGGAACCAGTAGTCACGGCTTCAAGACGTCGCAGCACGCGATGCTGGTACCCGCCACGGCACCGCAGCCCGGCGCGCCGGCGGGCGTGACCACGGAAGCGCTGCTCACCGTCGGCGACACCGTCCACGGGTATCGCTTCGAGGCGATTCCCGACGGCATTTCGGTACTTCCACGCAACGACCGCGTCGACCTCTTCGTCAACCACGAGACGTCGACGGTGCCGTTCCCGTACCTGCCGGCTGCAACCGCCGAGGCGCACTCGCAGAACGACTTCGACAACTCGCAGGTGAGCCTGCTGAGCCTGAACGCCAAGACGGCAGGCGTGCTGTCCGGGAAGCTCGCGATCACGAGCGCCGAGAACTTCCAGCGCTTCTGCTCGAACTTCCTCGCCACGAAGGCGCACGGATTCGACCGTCCGACCTTCTTCACGAACGAGGAAGGGATCGACTGGGTGAAGCGCACGGGTAGAGCCTGGCCGCCGCCGGTTGCCGCGGACCCGATCTTCGAGACGACCGACGCGGCGCAGCAGATCGGCGTCGTGGTCGCCTACGACGTGAGGTCGGGAGAGCACAAGCCGATCTACGGCATGGGCCGACACAACCACGAGAACAGCGTCGCGGTGCCCGGGTATGGCTATCCGGTCGTGCTCTCGGGCGACGACCCGTTCGTGTCGAACCCGGCGCAGTCGCAGCTCTACCTGTACAAGGCTCAGGGCGCGAGCGCCGTGATGCACGACGAGGGCGACCTCTTCGCGTTCGTCGCCGATCCGACCTCGGACGGGAAGCGCGTCGACAGCTACTACGACTTCCCGGTGAACTCGACGATGTCGATCAGCGGACGTTTCGTCCGCGTGCCAGACTTTGCCGACGACCCGAATCTCAGCATCGCGCACGGATTGAAGAAGAACGGGACCGACGTCACCTCCCGCGACTTCACGCCCACCTCGGGCTACACCCCCGCGTTCGGCCCGCCGCCCACGGTCGGCTGGCAGACGAGCCCGTTCCTACCCCTGCACGGCATCGACGGGCCGCAATGGGTGCTCGAGCAGTGGGGCGACCGGCTCACGGACCACGGCAACCCGACGCCCGTCTTCCAGTTCGTACGGGTCGAAGACATCGCCGTGGACAAGCGACACGGCCAGAACACCGTGGTCTACATCGCCGACTCCGGGCGCGGCTCAGCGAGCACGAGCGGCAACGCGTTCGCGTCGACGAACGGCCGCATCTGGAAGATGGTGCTCGACCGCCACGACCCGAACCGCGTCGTGTCTCTGTCGATCCTCGTCGAGGGCGATAACGCCGGGCTCAAACAGCTCACCGAGATCCACCAGCCGGACAACATCGACACGACGGCGCACGGGAGCCTCATGGTCACCGAGGATCCGGGCAGCGGACAGCAGTTCCCGGCCGCGGGCTCGACGGACCCGAACACGACTGCCGCGCGCCTGTGGCAGGTCGACCTGGGCTCGCACAACCCGGCGGTTCCCGACTCCGTCACCAAGCGCGTGGTCGCCGTCGTCGATCAGAGCGCGGACGAGAAAGAGACGGACAAGGATCCGCCCGACGCGGGGGCTCCACCGTCACCGGCGTTCCTCATCAGCCCGGGAAACCTGGGCTCGTGGGAGTCGACGGGGGTCATCGACACGTCGGCGATCTTCGGGCCGGGCACGTTCCTGGTCAACGTGCAGGCGCACACGCTCGCCATCGAGTGGGGTCCGAGCGACATCAACACCGTCGCGAGCAACGACCCGCTACCCGACTTCCAGCTGAAGCGGGAAGGCGGACAGCTCCTGCTGCTCCGCGTTCCGGGCGCGTAGCGCGTCGCTAGACGATCTCCGAAGCGGGCGCCGCAGTCGCGGCGCCCGCTTCGCGTTCGACCAGCC
>JACCWU010000343.1 GCA_013697465.1 Actinomycetota bacterium
TTCCGGCAGTGCACAGAAATCGAATCCGCGCGAGCGGATTCCGACTTGCGCAAGATATTAGGCGTCGTCGCCGAACGGCCCGTCGGCGAGCAAGCGGCGAAACGCGGCGAACTGACCGCCCTTCCCCACGCCGACCAGCGTGTCGCCCTGCTGGACGACGTCGTCGGGTTGCGCGCCACTCACTGGCTCCGGCTCACGCAGGATCGCGATCACGGTCACACCGGTTCTCGCCCGCAGGCGAGCGTCCGCGAGCGTGCGGCCGATTGCCGGGCTCGTATCCGGGACCGGGACCCATTCGATGTGCAGCTCGCCGAGCGCAACTTCGAGGTCCTCGATGATCTTCGGTCGCTCGTACGCCCCGCCGATGACCGCACCGAGCTGACGCGCCTCGTCGTCGTGCAGCTCGATGACCGCCGTCGGCTCGTCGTCGTCCGCGCGACGGTAGAAGTAGATCTCGCGCTGTCCGTCGATGTGCAGGATCACGGAGACGCGCCCGCCCTGCGCGGTGCGAAAGGCGTACTTCACGCCGACTCCGGGAAGCCTCGTCTCTCGAAGGTCTATGGGCATCTCACGGTTCCTGGGTCAGTCTAGGGACAGGGGTCGGGAAGAGCGCTCTGCCAAGCCGCTTCGACTCCTTCATGAGCACGACTCCTATCGTCGCGGTTGCGAGAACGTAGAGACCGGCGAAGGCGACGAGATCGATCCGCTGGCCGGGGTCGAGCAACGGGTTCGTGGACGCGAGCTGGGCGAGGATCACCGTGAACTCCCCGTGGGCGACGAGCGCGGCACCGGCGTTGAAGCTCTGTCGGCTTGTGAAGCCGCCGACCTTGCCTGCGATCCAGCCCGTGCCGAGCTTGCCCGCAAGAGTCAGGACGACGGCAAGCGCAACGATCCACCCCACGTCGCCGATCGCCCCCAAGTCGATCGAGAGTCCGAAGACGAAGAAGAAGAGCGCCGCGAAGATGTCGCGGAAGCTGAAGAACCGCTCCTCGATCTGGTCGCGGACCGACGTCTCGGAGAGGACGATTCCGGCCATCAGCGCCCCGATCGCCTCCGACAGTCCAAGCTCGTCGGCCACGGCCGCACTGCCTACGAGGAACCCGAAGACGACCAGCAGGAAGAACTCCAGCGGCAGGCGGTCGAGCAGCCGGTCGAACGGACGGGCGAGCCAACGCGAAGCCGCGAGACCGACCGTGACGAATCCGAGCGCCTTCGCGACGAGGACGAGGGTGTCCGACGGCCCGCCTCCCCCCGCCGCGGCGAATCCGAGCATGAAGGCGACGACGAGATCTTCGAACACGAGGATGGCGAGCACGAGGTCGGTCTCGTCGTCTCCCAAGCGGCGAAAGTCGATCAGCCCCTTGACCGCAACCGCACTCGACGACACGTAGAAGGCCGCGGCGAGGATGAGCGCGGCGTAGCTCACGCCGAAGGCGGCGACGCCGACGAGCAGGCCGAGGCCGAGGTTGGCGACGAGGTCGACCGTTCCGCCGAGTCCGATGTGCCGACCGGTCCTGGTCAATCTCGAGAGGCTGAACTCGAGGCCGAGGAAGAAGAGCAGGAAGACGATTCCGAGCTCCGCGACGAAGTCGGTGACCTCCGAGGTGCTGATGATCGCGAGCTGCTCGGGCTCGTTCGGGCCGAGCAGCAGGCCGGCGAAGAGGTACGCGGGAATCGCGGAGAGCCCGAGCCGGCGTGCGGCAAGGCCGAGCGCGACCAGCACGGCCACCGTCAGCGCCAGCTCGGAGAGCGTCACGGCTCCATTCTCCCCGTCCGGACGGGCGATCCGTCAGGCGGCGAGAGCAAAGTCGAGCGTGGGCGGAAAGCGCTCGAGCACCCAACTCGCGTCGAGGTGCTCACAGCGGTAGTCCCGGCCGTTCACCTTGACGTAGTCCCCCGTCCTCGGGTCCATCGCCAGCTTCGACTCGACGGGGTACCAGCGGTTGTGGCGCTCGATCAGGTCGTTGACCTCGTCGAACGCCCACGCACCCGCGATCGAACGCCAACGCTCCGCGAAGAGGCGATGATCCCCGGTGCTCTCGTCCGCGAGCGCACGCCAGGCCTCGTGGAGCTTCGCCTCCTGCGCGGCGGTCTGCCGCTCGATCTCCCGTAGGCGGAGCATGTACGGGAGCGGACCTCCCGAGCTCGCCAAGTACGCCTCGGCGCTCGAGCGGAAGTTTCGGAGCCGGAGCGCGAACGGCGTGCCCGTGAGCGAGATGGCCTTCAGGTCTTCGTCGAGCGCCGCGAGCTCACGGCGCTCCCTCGGCGTCTGAGGGAGCACGACCTGCTGGCGCATGATCAGGTCTCGCTCGGCCTTCTCCACGCTGCCATTAGACCTGAGCTAGCGACCGAGCAGCCGGTCGAGCCAGCTTCGCGGACGTGGCTCGTCCGGCGGGGGTTCCAGGGGTTCCAGGGGTTCAGTGGCCGAGAGCTGCTCGGCTTCGGCGACGTCTGTCGATTCCTCAGCCCCGCCGACCTCTTCAGGCTCTTCAGGCTCTTCAGGCTCTTCGGGCTCTCGGGTTTCCAGGATCGGCTCGGGCGCCGGCTCGGGCGCCGGCTCGAAGTCGTCCGTCTCCTCCGGCGGGGCCGCCGCATCGGGCTCATCCGGGGGCGAACGCATCAGCTCCTGACCTCCGCGCCGTTCCGCGAGCCGCTCGAAGTCGCCGCGGATCGCCGAGCGCATGTCGTCGAGGTGGCTGTCTTCCCTCATTCGCCGGATCGTTCCGTGCCCGGCCGGGGAGTCCTCTGTCGTCCAGCGCTAGCGAGGGCTCGCGAACGTCGCGACCCACACTGCAGCGACGCCGTCGCCGAAGACGCCGGAGACCTGCACCCGCGCGGCGCCGAGGTGTCGAAATCCGGGGCGAAGCACGTTCGCCCGGTGCAGCGGAGACTGGAGCCAGCTCGAGACGACGTTGCGCGCGCTCACCTCGCCCCACGGACCGACGAACAGGTTCTCGCCGAACCACCCGTACTCGTATCCCGTGGCCTCGAGCGATGCGCTTGCGTCCTTCCCGCAAGGCGTGTGGCTGAGCTGCCCGCAGGACGCGAGGCCGCGTCCCTTCAGCGCCGCCGCCAGCTGGACCCTCGCGGGCGAGGTGAGCAGGACGCGTCCGTCCCGCCGGCGAGCCCAGTTGACGAGGCAGGTGATAGCGCCGCGCTGCACGGCCGCGGATGCGCGGGGGTCGTCGGCGCCATTACAGGCGCCAGAGGGCGCGAGATACGAGCTCCACCCGCGCGGTGCGCCGTCTGCCGAGCTCGTCACGACGAACGCCGCAAGCACGGCGACGAACGCCGCAAGGCAGAGCCGGACCGGTACTGCCGCAGAAGCAGAAGCCACGCGCAAACCGTAGGAGGGGTGCTTGGAACGGCCCTGCCCCGTCCGGGTCACAGCAAGCCCTCGGTCGAGTGAACCTGCCCCTCGCCAGGTATCACCGGGGTGACTCTAACGACCTCCCTGGATGATGGCTGCGCCAAGTGACCGCCGCGAGCAGGCCGAGCGCCAGCGTCGGGACGATGGTCAGGAAGCGGTAGAGCAACGTCGCCGCGACGGCATCCGCATTCGGTGCGCCGAATGCGACGAGCGCACCCGTCAGCCCCAGCTCCACGACGCCGAGACCGCCGGGCGTGAACGGCAGCGCTCCGAGAATGCGGACGAGCGACCAGGCGGCGAAGGCCTCGATCCACGAAACCTCGGAGGAGCCGGTGCCCACTGCGTGCAGACATGCGAGCAGGACGAGGAAGACGGTGAGGTGGCCGACGAGCGTGGCGACCGTGATGACATGCCACCGCCGCCGGAGCAGGTGGAGCGCCCGCGCCCGAAACCGCGCGAGGCTTTCTCCACCCCACGCGACCGCCTTCTTCCGCCGCAGCAGCCTGTACATGCGGGCGACAAGCCGCGCGGCGAGCTCTCCGATCCGGTGCGCCCGGTGCGCGCTCGAGAGCGCGAGCGCAAAGGTGACGACGACCACCACGAGAACGACGAGACCGACGAGCGCGGCGGTACGTAGGGCGGGATGATCCTCGTCGACCGAAGTGAGGAGCGCGAGCCCGATGATCGGAAACGTCAGGTTCGCGAGCTGGTTCCAGACACCCGTCACGGCCACGGCCAGCGCCACCGATCCCGCCGCGAACCCGAAGGAGCGAAGCATCGAGTACGACCCGGCCATGCCGACCGCGGCACCGGCCGGCGAGACGATCGAGAGCGCCGTCGCAGCCTGGCTCATCGTCAGCGCCTGGCGGAAGCGGAGGCCGGGCAGCGCGGCCATCCACGACGGGGCGAACGTCACGATGTTCAACGCGGTCACGACGACGAGCAACAGCGCGTCGAGCCACGAGACACTGCCGAGGACGTCCCAGACGTCGCGGTAGTCGGCGATCCGCGGCAGGACGAACGCGAACACCGTTCCCACGACGGCGATCGCGAATGCTCCTCCGAGAAGACGCCGCCTCGTCACTCCCGCCCGGCCCGCGCGCCCGCGATGTCGTCCGGCATCCGGGGGAACCTATCGCGCATGGTCCACGTCCGGTCACAACCCAACCGAAGGAGACGCTATGAGCCCTACCAGGCGTGTTTCCGTGAGTCCCGCGACCGCGATTGCCCTCATCGCGCTCTTCTTCGCCCTCGGCGGATCGGCCTTGGCCGTCGGCGAGCGCATGCAGGGCGTCAGCGTTGCGCAACAACGCTGCGCGACCGGAGCGGTCCGCGGGATAGCCGCGGTCACCGGCGATCCGAGCGCGGGAATCGCGAACATTCCCGGCCAGTTCTCCAGCTCGAAGAAGCTCTTTCGCCGCTCCTTCAACTGCACCGGTCGAGCAACCCAGGTACGACGCATCGCGCAAGGAGTGTTCGAAGTGCGCTTCGTTGGGAATGCCGCGCAGAGCGCGACCGCAAGTGGCGCGAGCGACACCGTGGCCGCGGTGGAGCCCGTCGGCGCGGGGACGTTCAGAGTGACCGTTCATCCCGCCGGCCGAGACGACGACCTCGATGCCGGCTTCGTGG
>JACCWU010000359.1 GCA_013697465.1 Actinomycetota bacterium
CGCAACCAGGCGCTGCCACACTGGCTCGACCACTACAACCGGCGCAGGCCCCACAGCTCGCTCGGAGACCGGCCACCGATTAGCCGCGTTCACAACGTCTGTGGGTAGGACAGCTAGACGCCGCGCGGTGCCGCGTCGTCGAGCACGACCCGCATGAGGTCTCGGATCGAGACGATCCCCACGACCTTGCCTCCATCCACCACCGGAAGGTGGCGAAAGCCGCCGTGGATCATCAGCGTCGCGGCGGTGCCGGTCGACTCGGACGGCTCGATCGTCTCCGGATGACGCGTCATCCAGTCCGCGACGGTCGATCGGTCCACGCGGCCCTCGGCGACAGCGCGCAAGACGTCGCGCTCCGTGAGGATCCCGAGAATCGCGTCGCCGTCGAGCACCACCACCGCGCCTACACGGCGGGCCGTCATCTCCGCGGCCGCCGCGGGAAGCGTTGCGTCGGAGGCGACGCTCAGAAGTCCGCGCGTCATGATGTCTGCGACAGTTGCCATCGCCGGGCGAGCATAACGCCGCACGCGAATCAGACGCATCGATTGCCCGGGCGGGATCAAAGAGTCTTCGTCCATTTCAGCTGTGGGCTTGCGTCCGCGGCCGAAGGGCGATTCACTCGCCCGGTAGGCCAAGTCGCATGAAGCTGTGAGCAGCGCAGAGGAATGGGGCTCGTGGGGGGAAGCATCGTTTCCCCCCACGACTAGGAGCGCCAGCCGAGCTCGCGCGAGATCGCGTCCGCCTCCTCGACGAGGATGGGCACCGCTGCGGCGACGGCGGCAGCGTCGAAGCGACTCGTCGGGCCCTGGAGAGCGGCAATCGCCTCCAGATCGCCGCGGCTCGAGCGGATGGGCGCGGCGATGGCGGTGAGGCCCGGTTCCCGCTCCTCGATTGCCTGCGCCCAGCCTTGCTCCCGGACACGCGCGACCTCGATCGCGAGCTTCTCGAGGTCGGTGATCGTGCGTGGTGTGTAGGCGCGAAGCGGTCCCGCCGGCAGCGAGCGGCCCGAGAAGGCGAGCATCGCCTTTCCCGCCGAAGTCGCGTGGGCGATGGAAGGCCGGCCGAGCCGAGAGATCGGCTGGATCTGGTGAGCTCCCGAGACGAAGTCGATCGTGATCGCGTCCTCTTCTCCGGGGACGGAGAGCGTCGCCGTCTCGCCGGTTCTTCGAACGAGCTCCTGCAGATGCGGCCGAGCGACCTCGCGCACGTCGAGGCGCGCGAGGAGCGCGTTCGCGAGGTGGACGATGCGGAGGCCCAGGCGATATCTGCCGGTCGCCTGCACGCGCTCGACGAGACCGGCAGCGGCGAGCGTGCCGAGCTGGCGCGAGACCGTGCTCGGGGTCATGGCCGTCCGCCTGGCGATCTCGTTCGTTCCGAGCTCACCGCCCTCGGCGAGCGTGTCGAGGACGGCGATCGCCCGTTCCGAGGCGCCGATGCGGCGGGTCGATGGTTGACGAGTACGGGACATCGGTGTACGGTCGTTGCGGATTCTGGCACGCCGTTGCTGAGAGTGCAATTCTGACACGATGTCGTTTCTGCTTCCCTGCCCTCACTGCGGACCCCGCCCGGTCGACGAGTTCGCGTACTTCGGAGAGGTGACCCACCGACCGGGTGCTTCACCGACGCTTCGCGAGCTCACGGAGTACGTCTACTTCCGCGACAACGTTGCGGGTCCTCAGCGCGAGTGGTGGCAGCATCGCCACGGCTGCGGCGAGTGGTTTCTCGCGGAGCGGGATACTCGCACGAACGCGGTTCTAGGCGTTTCCATGCCCGAAACGCCGAAAGGGGAAGTGTGAGGCTTCCGGTACAGCCTGGCGAGCTGATCGATCGCGACCGGGCGATCTCGTTCCGTCTCGGCCCTTGGGACCTCGAGGGATACAGCGGCGATACCATCGGATCCGCTCTCTTCGCCTCGGGCCGGCGCATCTTCTCGCGCTCCTTCAAGTACCACCGCCCGCGCGGCCTTCTCTGCTGCTCGGGGCATTGCCCAAACTGCATGATGACCGTCGACGGCGTGCCGAATGTACGCGTGTGCGTCGAGCCCCTACGAGAAGGCGCGGTCGTCACGGCGCAGAACGTCCTCGGCCGCCTCGACAGCGACCTCCTGAGCATCGTCGACAAGGTCGGCGGCCCGTTCACGCCTGTCGGCTTCTACTACCGGACGATGATCCGGCCGCGGTTCATGTGGCCGACGTACGAGAAGTTCCTGCGGAACGTCGCCGGGCTGGGGCGGCTGGACGAGCACGCAGGCCATTCGCGCCGCTACGACGTCGAGCATCGGCGAGCGCGGGTGCTCGTCGTGGGGGGCGGGCAAGCCGGGCGTGCGGCGGCGCTCGCGGCGGCCACGGCCGGGCCGGGCGTCGTCCTCGTGGACGAGGGGACGCGCCTGGGGGGCGCGGACCTGCCAGGGGTGGAGGTACTTGCGCCCGCTCGCGCGCTCGGGATCTGGGAAGGAAACCTCGTCCCGGTCGATTGCGAGACCGTCCTCTACCGCTACCGCGCCGAACGCATCGTCGTCGCGAGCGGCGCGACCGAGCAGCCGCTCGTCTTTCCCGGCAACGACCTCGTCGGGGTCATGCTGCCCAACGGCGTTCGCCGTTTGGTTAGGGATTTCTCGCTCAAACCCGGAACTCGGGCGGTGGTTCTGGCGTCCGATGATCTCGCGCTCGAGGTCGCGGACACTCTGCGCGAGGCCGGAGTTGCCGTCCCGCGGGTGGTCGATCTCCGGGAGTCGAGCGTCCGCGAGC
>JACCWU010000036.1 GCA_013697465.1 Actinomycetota bacterium
TCGGGTACCTGAAACTCCACTCCCTCGCCGGACGCCAAGTTCTCGAACGGAATCCTGAGCACAAGCCTGTCGCCCTCGCGCTTGCCCTCGTGCGTGCGGCGAACGGGAGGATCGGCGGCGTCCACCGAGTGGAGCTGTAAGCGGTAGCGAATGCTCGGCACGCGACCGACCATAAACGATCGGGAGCGCCGAGGCTACCTCGAGGCGGTGCCGTCACGACCAAGCTACGACAACGGCGTTGCGACGACTGCATACGCGGGCATTGCTAAAGCTCCTCCCGTAGCTCCTCGAGCCGCCGCCGGGCTGGACACCGGTAAAGCCCAGCGTCTACACGAGCTCTCCGGCGGGGAGCGGTGGGCGACCACGACGCACCGCTCCTGGTCGCGCCACTCGAGGCCGATCGACGCCCGAAGAAGCGGTGCGTAAGGCTCTTGGGGGATACCATGAGTTCATGCGCTTCTCGTCGTTCGTGGCGCTCGCACTCGTGGTCTTCGCGGTCGTGGTTGGTTGTGGCGGCGAAGAAGAGTCGGTCACGGTTCCGTACCTGGTGGGGCTGAAGGAGCCTCTCGCCTTCAACGTCGCAGCGGACGAGGGTTTTGAGGTCGAGGTACAGCGCGGACCCAGTACCGCCGGACCAAAGGGGTTCGTCTACATGCAGAGACCTCGTGAGGGAACCACGCTCTCGGACGGGGCGAAGCTCACGATCTGGGTCGCGTCGAATTAGCGCCGATATCGCCAAGCCCTCCTAGCGCACGGGATCCTCGGCCTCACCCTAAAAAACCGCCCTTCCCCCGTCCTTCCGTCCGTGGTGGGTTCGGCAGAGCGTTACCGTGTCATCGAGCAGAGCCTTCGAGTGATCTCCCTCGCAGTCCACGGTGAGATCCTCGGTCGAGCCGCAGACGACGCAGCCTCCGTCTCGGGCTATCGACGCTCGCCTGATCCTCTGCCAGTGTGCGGACTTGTAGCCCTTGTCTACGTTGCGGTGCTGGCGGCGTAGCCTGTCTCGCTCTGCGCTCAAGCCGCAGCGGTGCCCCCTAGGCTGGGGGGTGAGGCAGGTGGGGCAAACGGCGAGCGTCACGGTCGGAAGTCGCCCGCCTCGTCCGCGAGCTTGGCCGGGTCGGCCGTCCACGGGAGCAGTCCTCTAGCCCGCTCGAGCTGCTCGCGTTTCCACCCCGGATCGACGTCGTGATCCCACATTGCTTCGATCAGCGGCGTCGCCGGCTCAGCGAGTCCCAGCTGCTTAGCTGTCACCGGGCCGAACTGGTTGCGGATCGCCTGCGCGTCCCCCTCGAGCGCCTGGACGAGCGACGCGTACTCCACGCGCGCCCGGGTGCCGAGCGTTTCTTCGACGGGCTTGCGCAGCCCGAGCGCAGTCGCCGTCGGGAAGCCGAACGACTCCCGCGGCTCCGGGAAGGAAGCGATCCATTCGAGCACCTCGCGCGCCTCGAGCGCCGCCTCGCGAAGCGCAAGGAGCTGGCGGGACGCAGCCTCGAGCTTGCCGACCTTCTCGTCGAGCCCGCCGCGAGCGTCCGCAATCATCTTGCGTCGGTGGTGCTCGATGTAGCTCTGCCCACGTTCGAGTGCACGGTCGAGCTCGATCGTGACGGCCTCCACGAGGAGGCGCGCGGCGTCGCGTTCGCGTTGGCGTTCGTATGCCGTCGACGCCGGCCGTTCGCCTCGCTCGTCGCCAGCGATCCATGCTGCGAGCGTCTCTGCGTCACGCTCCGGCGCTTGGCGGAGTGCCTCTTCGGCTTCGTGCAAACGAGCATGCGCGTCCGCCCGCTTCTGGGTCAGGCGCGCGATCTCCGCGTCGTGCTTGTCGAGGGCTTTCCAGCGACGGTTCCGCGGACGCGACGATCGAAGCGCGCGCTCTTCTTCGGTGAGCTCGAACCTAGCGGCGGCCGGATCGAGCGGCAGGTGGCCGACGCCGCGAATGTGCAGACGGTCCGCTGCGACTTCGGCTTGCATCCTTTCCTGCCCCGTCTCCTCGACGGACGGCTGCTGCTCATCACGGGCCCAGGCGGGCGCGCGGCTCATCTCTCCTTCTCCTTCGGCTCGCGCTCGCCGTTAGCCGGCTGCGCGACGTAGGCGCGGATCGCTTGCCGAACCTCTGCGCTGACGCTGCGGTCGGCTTCGCGAGCTCGAACGACGAGGCGCTCGAGCAAATCGGCAGGGATGACGGCGGAGATCTTTTCGGATTCGTTCATGGACGTTCCTATCGGCGGGACTCGAGCCGGAACGTCGCTCCGATACACGCTGCGTCGCCAGCGCGCCGACAGCCCCGCCGCCGGGTCGCCTCGAGGAGATCGGGGACGTCCGTCGCTTCGCTGCGCTCATCGGCGACGAGGCGCTGCGACGGATGGGCGCGCATCTCGACGGCGACCGGCACGAGGATCTCATCTCGCACCTCGTCGAGCGCTGCGTCTTCCTCGCGCCGCGCTACGACCCGAGCCACGGATTCGCCTTTACGACCTTCCTCTCTCGCCGCCTCCGCTTTGCGGTCATCGACTGGCTCCGGCGGGACCTCGGCGATGCTCGTTACGGCACGCGTAAGCCGCTCGCGGACTATCTGACGCTCAGCGACCCCGGCCTCGAGCGGATACTCGAACTCGAGCCCGGGCCCGAGCTCGACTCGCTCGCCGATGCGATCGTCGAGCTCGGCCGTGATCTCTCGCCGGACGCGCGCTGGGCGCTCGTCAACGTCGCCGGTCGCATGGCCGAAGGTGCGACGCACACGCAGGCGATCTGCGATGCGGCCGGCTGTAATCGCGGCCTCGCCGCAGGGAGGCCGAGCGGCGGCTCGAGCTGCTGCAGCACGAGGTCGAGGAGATCGGCGGCGCCCGCCTCCGTGCTGGCGAGTCGGCGGAGCTCCGCGAGCGCCTGGAGCTTGCGCGGCACGGCGAGGCGATCGCCCGAGGCGCTGCCGCCATTCGCGGAGCCCTCGACGGGGAGGGGAGCGGGGCGCGTGAGGCGCTCGGCGGTGCGGTTCGCGAGGCGCGCTCGTTGGCGCGAATCGATCCTCGCTTCGAGGG
>JACCWU010000051.1 GCA_013697465.1 Actinomycetota bacterium
GTAGTGCACGAGGCTGACCATCGAGATGCGCCGTAGCCACTCTTCCTCTGCGGCGTTCCACGCCTGGATGTGCGGATACACCTCGTCCGGATAGCGTTCGAGAACCCTGGAATAGAGGCCGCTCAGGATGTCGCTGTGGCACCAGTTGTCCACCCGACCGCTCCAGCCTTTGACCACCGGCCAGAGACTTGGACTTATGCGCTTCCGGACGATCGGAGCGTAGTACTCCAGGGCGGCGAAGAGCACATCGCCATACGGTGAGGACCTCCAGAGCGCGTCCCAGATCTCGAGCACCTGCTCCTCCGGTAGGTCGTAGAACGAGAATCCTTGCTTGACCCGCTTCCGCAACCCGGGGAAGCGGATACCGAGATGCTCGAGCTGTGAGCCGCGGTCCTTTCGAATGGCCTCGCCAAGCTCGGGATTGCCGATCGCGATCAGCGCCCGCACAACCTCGTCGTGGTAGTCGCGGTGCCCTGTGAGATTCACGTCCGTCGTTGGGGAGTCCCAGGAAAGGCTGTCGCCGCGGCCGGCTGTTATCAGTCGTCGGCGGTGAACGTCGAGAGCAGGATGGTGTTGCCGTCGGGGTCGTCGACCATCGCGAAGCGAAGCTCCGGGGTGACGTCGTAGGGCGCGCAATGCCCGACGTAGCCGAAGCCGGTCAGCTCCTCGTACTTGGCGTCGAGCGCGGCGTGGGTCTCCAGGTAGAACTCGAGCACGATCCGGTAGCCACCCGACGCGTCTGTTCTGGCCGGATCCCACCTGGCGTTCGCTCGCGTCGTGCTGAGAAAGAACGTCAGTCCGCTCATCGCGATCTCGACGTGCTCCTCGCTCTCCGCGCTCTCCGGAACGTCGACGCCGAGCCGTCGGTAGAACTCCACCGCGCGCGGCATGTCTTCGACGATCACGCCAACCATGTAGAGCTCGAGTGCCATCGCTGCCGGTGTCGAGTCTAGGGGCTCGGTGACTCAGACCGGGACGTTTCGGGCGCCGAGTGTTGTCGCGAGCGTTCGATGTGCAGGCCCGGTTCCGACCAGGGTCGAGCGAGGGTCGACGCCATGCGCTCGCGCGAACGCGAGTGGCAGGCCCGGAAGCGGTGGCCGGCACCAGCAGGTCGGTGGGCCGGCGGCATGAGGGCACAGCGCGCTTTCGACGGGCCCGGAGACCTCTGCCGAGAGGCGGGCGGCGACGGCTGCGAGCGCATCCGGAGAACCGTCGGCGCGCCAGTCCAAGACCAGGTGAGGCGCGCGCCGATCGCGCGGCTCGAGCGCGCGCCCCCAGCGGGAAGCCTCAACGCCGCGGCCGCGACCGCGAATCGCCTTCGCCCGACCGTCCGGGATCCACCCGCCGCCGGCCCGCGTCATGCCCCCTTTCGTGACGATCCGCGTGATCACGCCCGCGCGCGAGCGGCGCAGACCGCGCGCCAGCAGTCGCTCGTTATGGCCGAGGTCGGCTACGCCGAGGCCGTACGCGCGCGGTGTCGAAGACCGTGATGCCCGACTCGGCGGCGGCCGAAATCGTCTCGAGAGCGAGCTCCTCGTCGCGCCTCTCGTCCGTCGACATGCGCATGCAGCCGAGACCGATGCGGAGCTCCGAGGCGGCAAGCCATCCAGGGGGATCCAGGACACGGAGGGTACGCGACACGGCTGCGTGGTTTTCAGGCGGCTCATCAACTCTTGTGTGCAGGCGTTTTGTGGCCGATGCTGAACAGGAACTCGCTCAGATGATCCTCCGTTCAGTCAGCCTTCTCGCTCTCGCCGCCGCGCTCGCCGGGAGTGCGTCCGCGCTCGCGGCCGCGAAGCCGGCCACCGTCGAGGTGACGTTCGTGCGCGAGGGCGGCCGTTTCGTGCGCGTGGAGCGCGTCGTTCCCAAGGGGACACGGCCCGAGCTGCACGCGCTACGCGAGCTTCTCCAGGGGCCTACGAAAGTGGAGCGCGCACAGGGCTTGCGGTCCGCCTTCCGGCCGGGCGTTCGGGTGCGCTCGCTTCGCCGCGTGGACGATCTCTGGCGCGTCCGGTTCTCCCGTTCGCTGCTCGGTCCCGCGACTGCACGAACCATGGACCGGCGCTTTGCCCAGATGTCGGCGACGCTTGCACGTCTCGGCCCGCAGCGCTTCGCGGCGATCTCGGCCGAGGGACGCCTCGTCACGACGCTCCGCATCGGGGTTCGACCGAGTCCCTGGCGCGCCGTTCGCGGCGAGAAGGGCTACTCGTACAGCGTTCGCGGAGTTCAGATGCGGCTCTGGACGCTCGGATTCCTCGACCGTGCGGCGGTCACGGGCTCGCTCGACTATGAGACCTCGCAGGCGCTCATCGCGTTCCAGGGTTGGGAGAGGCTGGGACGCACGGGCACCCTGACGGGTGAGACCCAGGTGGCGCTTTTCCGGGCCTCGGCTCCGAGGCCGACGACGCGGCGCACCGGGCGCAGGATCGAGATCCACCGCGAGCTCGGCGTCCTGCTGATGATCGAGGACAACGAGGTGCGGCGTGCGGTGCACACCTCGACCGGAGCGTACGGACGGACGCCGTCCGGCACGTATCGGGTGTACCGCAAGGAGCGTCTCTCCTGGTCCGTGCCGTTCAGCGTCTGGATGCCGTATGCCGCGTACTTCGTCGGCGGCATCGCGACGCACCAGTATCCAGACGTCCCCTCCTACCCGGCGTCGCACGGCTGCGTGCGCTTACCCGAGGGAGAGGCCGAGCGGGTGTGGCAGTTCGTGGACGTCGGCACGCCCGTCCACGTGTTCTAGCGCGCGCCGATAGAAGTCCGCGAGCTCGGCAAATCGATCGGAATGGAGGAGGATCGCCTCGACCTTCATGCGCTCGACTCCCGGCCCAACGAGTCCGGCCCGTTGAAGACGACGAAGAGCGAGAGCTCCTCGTAGGCGTGGAAGCGATGGTCGACCCCCGCGGCGACAAAGATCCCCTCGCCGCGCGTGACCGGCCGCCGTTGCCCGTCGACCTCGACCTCGCCCTCGCCGTCGAGCACGACGTATACCTCGTCGAACGAGTGCGGCGCCTGCTGGTCGGGCTCTGGCGCGATGAGGACATAGACGCCGATCTCGAGCCCGGGCGAGGTGTGGACGACCTCGTACCCACCGCCCCTTTCGGACAGCCGGGCTGCGGTCTCGGCGACGCCGAAGGAATCCATCGCGCGACCGTACCAGTGGCGCAGGGTTTACCGCGCGTTCCTTAGTCACGTAGGAGCGCGGGCGCCCAGCCCGTCGGGCGAGGTGTGCTGCGCGACGGCGTCGACCTCGGGCCAAGCAGCTCGCTACGTCGCGAGCGAGAGCGTGACCAGGAGGGGGAGCACGATCCAAACCCCGACGGTTAGCGAGATCGCGACGACGGCGAACCTGCGGGACTGGTCCTTCGGGGGAAAACCGCATGCTCCGACCGTGAGCCACAGCTCTCGGAGCGGCTCGCCGACCGAGAGCCGGATCCGCCGGCCTGCGAGCGCGGCGCCGTGCAGGACGATCCACGAGATGCCCAGCCCCACGAGCACGGCGGCGGCTCCCGCGAGCACGGCGGTCCACCAGTGCTCGAAGGTGAAGCCGCTGGCTAGCCGCCAAAGGGAGAGACCGGCCGGGATGAGCAGGCCGCCGAGCACGAATGTGGGGACGCCGAGCTCGCGGCTCCGGGTGATCTCGACGAGCGCCTGACCGTCGAGGCGGGCCTGCTGCAGCAGCCGCTGCTCCGGCGAGTCATCGGTCGCCTCCATCTCTCGTAGCCAGTAGAGGTTGCGCAGGTTCATCGCGACCTTCTTGACGTGCGTCACGACGACGTAGCGTGCGACGAGCTCGACGAGGAAGCGAATGACGTTGTGACCCGGTCCGAGGCCCGCCCCTGCCCGTGATCCGTGGTGACCGTGGCGGCGCAGGCTCTCGAGAGCCACGACCACGCGTCGGTGGTCGGCCTCGAAGCGGTCGGGCCGGGCCAGCGGCGTAGAGCGTGCGATTTCGGCGAGCATCTCCCGCTCGCGCGGGCTGTGCACGTCGATCTCGTCGAGGAACGCCGCAATCGCGGTGTCGTCGCCCGCCAGGAGCTGCAGCCGCTCGAGCGGGTTGTCGTAGAGCTCGTCGAGGTCTTCGGCCGTGGCCGTCTCGAGCGGGGGATTGGCGGAGGGATCGTGCATGGCGCCGTCGGCCGATCGTAACGGGTGGCTGCCCGCCCGGCTTTCCGCGTAGCTCGAGCGTTCGTGCGCTTTTGTCGCACATCCGGCACACAGGCGCCAGTGGAAGATCCGTACCGTCGGGGCAGGCCCGTTTCCGACCGAGAGGAGGTCCCATACGCCGCCACGGAGCTCTCTTCGCCGCGCTGGCGGCCTGCGTGCTCGCGCTCTCCGCTCCCGCGTCTGCCCACTTCGACGCGACGGACCGGTACACGCATCGCGCGTGCCCGGCGACGGCCGCCAACCGGGTCGACCCGGTCAACGTCGTCTTCCACGGTTGGGGAACGTGGGGCCGCGCGGCCAGCCAGATCGAGGCGCACGCTGGTTGGACGGCGACCACCGGCTCGAGCCAGGCGTTCGCCGATCACGGCTCCTGCTACGCGCTGCACGCGCAGCGCGCGAGCGGAACCGGGTCGCGCTTCCACGTCCGCGTTCGCGGCCAGCACCCGGACGTCGCTCTCGGCTGGACCGCGACGGGCGACGCGCACCACGAGGATCTCGTCGTCTTTCCCGTGCCCTGCGGCCACGCGGTGGACTCGAACGGCTCCGGCGGCAGCGGATTCGACCAGGGGCGAGACGAGCTCCGCGATCGCTTCGCCGCGGCCGGTCACGGCTGGTACCGGGTGTGGTGGGGAAACACGCAGAGCTTCCGGCAGTGCGACGGCGACTACGCGGGATCCGACGGCTGGACGACCTTCATCGAGCTCCATCAGGCGAACCACTGATGCGCCGCGCGCTCGTCTGTCTCGGATGGCTGGGTGCGCTGCTCGCGCTCTCCGGGTGCGGTTCGGTGCGGGAGGCCGCACCACTCCGCGGCGACCTCACGCTCGAGGACGCGCGGGCGTTCGACGAGTTCCCGCTCTACTTCGCGGGCGAGCGCGTCGACGGTCTCCCGCTGGTCGCGATCCTGCGGCGGAGCGACACTGCGAACTACGTCTCGTTCGTCTACGGAGACTGCATGCCCCTGGCCTCCGACCAGGGCTGCGCTCCTCCCGCAGAGGTTCAGGTCTGGCCGGGCTGTAGCCGCTCCGCGGGCCTCTACGACGAAGCGGCGCCCGGTGCGCCCGCCGCGGAGCGGGCGAAGATCCGCGGTGTTCCAGGGGCTTTCTTCGAAGACGGCACCCGGCTCGAGCTGTACGCCCGCGGGCTGACGATCGTAGTCTTCGCCAGGTCGCGAGAGGACGCGCGGCGCCTCGCCGATGCGTTGCGGTCCGTGAAGCAGCCGACGCGGGGCGGCGACCTCCCGGCTCCCGAGCGTGGTGGAAGCGAGGGGGTGGGCAGCTGCTGAGCGGCACCCACGTGGCAAGATCGTCACGCCGTGGAGACCATGCGTGCGATCCGCAAGCGCGAGTCCAAGCCGGGACTGGTGCTGGACGAGGTCCCGGTTCCCACACCAGGCCCGGACGAGGTGCTCGTCCGTATCGAGGCGGCGAGCATCTGCGGCACCGATCTCCACATCGAGCGTTGGGATCAGTGGTCGTCAGAGCGCGTCCACCCCCCGCTGACGCTCGGCCACGAGCTCTGCGGAACCGTCGTCGCGACCGGGAACCAGGTGCGGGACGTCGAGGAGGGTGCTTACGTCTCGGCGGAGAGCCACGTCACCTGCGGAACGTGCTTCCATTGCCGCACCGGCCGGGCGCACATGTGCGAGCGGACGCGCATCCTCGGAGTCGACCGCGACGGAGGCTTCGCCGACTACGTCGCGATCCCCGCGTCCGTCGTGTGGCGCAACGACCGCTCGAAGCTCCCTCCGGAGATCGCCTGCCTGCAGGAGCCGTTTGGGAACGCGGTGTTCGCGACGAGCACGCAGGATCTCGCTGGCCGGGCCGTCGCCGTGCTCGGGTGCGGGCCCGTGGGGCTGTTCACGATCGCGATCGCACGTGCCTTCGGCGCGGGGCGGCTGCTCGCATCGGACCACGTGCCTTTCCGCATGGAGCTGGCGCGGACGCTCGGGGCCGAGGCGGTCGTGAACGTCAAGCAAGAGGAAGATGTCCCGGCCTGGTTCCTCGAGGAGAACGAGGGCATCGGGATGGGCGTCGTGTTCGAGATGTCCGGAGCGCTGAAGGCGATCCACGACGCGTTCGGGATCGTGCGTCACGGCGGTAACGTCGTGCTCTTCGGCATCCCCTCGCAGCCGGCGACGATCGACATCGCGGAGTCGCTGATCTTCAAGAACCTGACGGTGAGTGCGGTCAACGGACGTCAGATCTGGGAGACGTGGTACACGACTCGCTGGCTCCTCGAGCATGGTGTCGTGGACCTGCGGCCGCTGATCACGGCCGAGCTCCCGCTCGAGCGCTTCGAGGAGGCATTCGCACTGCTCGAGACGGGAGAGGCCTGCAAGATCGTCCTGCGACCGAACGGAGCCACACCGTGAACTCAGTCTTGACGGAGCAGGTCGGCGCGGAGCTCGACGCGCTGCGGGAGGCGCGGACGTACAAGCGCTTCAATGTCCTCGAGTCCCCGCAGGGCGCGGTCGTGGAGATGGCCGGCCGCGGCGAGGTCGTCGTGCTCTCGTCGAACAACTACCTGGGGCTTGCGGCACATCCGGAGGTCGTCCGGGCCGGGATCGAGGGGCTCGAGCGCTACGGTGCCGGAACGGCCTCGGTGCGCTTCATCTGCGGCACCTTCGATCCCCACCTCGAGCTCGAGCGGAAGCTCGCCGATCTCTCCGGCACGGAGGCCGCGCTCACCTATGTCTCCTGCTGGAATGCGAACGAGGCGCTCATCCCGACGCTGACCGACAAGACGACGGTGATCCTCACCGACGAGCTCAACCACGCCAGCATCATCGACGCCGTTCGGCTCTCGCGCCCGGCGCAGAAGGTCATCTACCCGCACTCGAACATGAGCGCACTTCGGGAGGCGCTGGCGGCTGCGCCGAGCGGCGCGCGCAAGCTCATCCTCACGGACGGCGTGTTCTCGATGGAGGGCGATCTCGCGAGGCTTCCGGAGATCGTCGAGCTCGCGCGCGAGCACGACGCGGTCGTCGTCGTGGACGACTCGCACGGCGTGGGCGTGCTCGGGGATACCGGACGCGGAGTGGTCGAGCATTTCGGCCTGCTCGGGGAGGTGGACGTTCTCACCGGGACGCTCGGAAAGTCGCTCGGCGGAGCGGCGGGCGGGTACGTCGCCGCGTCGGAGGAGGTCTGCGACCTTCTCGCGCAACGCTCGCGGCCGCAACTCTTCTCGAACGCCCTGCCGCCCACCGTGGCGTGCAGCTCGCTGCGCGCGATCGAGGTGATGCTCGAGCAACCTGAGTTGCTCCGTCGCCTCCGCGAGAACACGACGATCTTCCGGGCCATGCTCAGCGAGGCCGGATACAGCCCGCTCGACGGCGAAGCGGCGATCATCCCGGTCATCGTCGGGGAGACGGCAGACGCCATCGCGCTTTCCGGCCGGCTGCTCGACGAGGGCGTGTTC
>JACCWU010000072.1 GCA_013697465.1 Actinomycetota bacterium
CAGAAGCTCCTGTCGGGTCAGCCGTGCGTTCATGCGCTCTCCTCCTCTGTTGTCGAATCTTCTCTGGCGACCACGAAGGTCGATTCCGGAGCCCAGCTCAGAATGACGTTCGACCCCGGACGCGGCACTCGCCCTCCGGAGTCGATGTTCTGCGCAAACACCTGAACGGTTCCCGCCGCCGTGTGGACGACGACCTGTGTCGCAACCCCGATGTAGGCGCTCTCGCTGATCGTTCCCGGCAGCTCGTTTGCCCCTCCTCCGGCACCGATCGTGATCTTCTCCGGCCTGACCCCCGCAGCGACCTGCCCCGTGTGCCCGTTCACCCGCGCCCGGACGAGCTCACCCGTCTCGAGCCGCACCGAGCCCGAGTCCTCCACGGTGCCGAACAAGAGGTTGGACGCTCCGAGGAATCCCGCGACGAACGCCGTCCCCGGCCGCTCGTACAACTCCTGTGGCGGGCCGAGCTGCTCGATCTTGCCGCGGTTCATGACCGCGATCGTGTCGGCCATCGTCATCGCCTCCTCCTGGTCGTGCGTGACGTGGACGAACGTGATCCCGACCTCGTGCTGGATGCGCTTGAGCTCGAGCTGCATGTGCTTGCGCAGCTTCAGGTCGAGCGCGCCGAGCGGCTCGTCGAGAAGGAGCACACGAGGATGGTTGACGAGCGCTCGGCCGAGCGCGACCCGCTGCTGCTGACCGCCCGAGAGCTGCTTCGGCTTCCGCTTGCCGAACCCGGAAAGCCCGACGAGCTCGAGCATCTCCGCCACTCGTCCGTTCAGCTCGCGCTTGGGCACGCCCTTCCGCTCGAGCCCGAACGCGACGTTGTCCTCGATCGACATGTGCGGGAAGAGCGCGTAGCTTTGGAACACCGTGTTGACGTCGCGCTTGTAGGGCGGCAGCCCGACGACGTCCTGGTCGCCGAGGAAGATCCGTCCGTCGGTCGGCTCGTCGAAACCGCCGATCATCCGAAGCGTCGTCGTTTTCCCGCAGCCGGACGGGCCGAGAAGAGCGAAGAACGACCCGTGCGGCACCTCGACCGAGATGCCGTCGACTGCGACGACGCCGTCGAAGCGCTTGACGACGTTCTCGAGCCGGACGTCCGGTGTCGCGGAGGGTGTCGGGCCGGAGCTCGACGCGATCTCCTCGCTCGTCGACGCCATCACTCGGCCAGCTTCACGACGACGTGCTTGATGCGGGTGTACTCCTCCATGGAGTAGAGGGACATGTCCTTCCCGTAGCCCGACTCCTTGAAGCCGCCGTGCGGCATCTCGGAGGTCAGCGGGAACAGGTGCTCGTTGATCCAGACCGTGCCGAAGTCGAGCTTCGCAGCAACCTTCAGCGCGCGGCCGACGCTCTCCGAGAACACGGATGCGGCAAGCCCGTAGCGCACGCCGTTCGCCATCGCGATCGCGTCCTCGTCCGAGGAGAACGGCTGGACGGTGACGACGGGGCCGAAGACCTCGTTCTGGACGATCTCCGCGTCCTGGTCGACGTCGGTGACGATGGTCGGCTTGACGAAGAAGCCGCGGTCGCCGAGCGTTCCGCCGCCGGTGACGATCGTCGCCTTCGCGTCGGTCGCCCGCTCGAGGAAGCCGAGCACGCGCTCCTGCTGCTCCTGCGAGATCACGGGGCCCATCTCGATTTCGTCGTCCGAGGTCGGATCGCCCACGGTCATCGCGTCGACAATGCTCACGGTCTGCGAGAGCACGTCGTCGTAGATCCGGTCGCTCACGAGGATGCGCGAGGACGCGGTGCAGTCCTGGCCGGAGTTGAAGTATCCGCCGATCTTGATCGCCTCGGCGACGGTCGCCGGGTCGGCGTCGTCGAGGACGACCATCGGCGCCTTGCCGCCCAGCTCGAGATGGAGCCGCTTGACCGTGTCGGCTGCGTTCTTGGCGATGATCTTCCCCGTCGCGGTGTCGCCCGTGAGCGAGACGAGACGAATGTCCGGATGCCGCACGAGAGCGTCTCCGGCCGGGATGCCGTCGCCCGTCACGACCTGGAGCACGCCCGGCGGGATGACGTCCTGGGCGAGCTCGGCGAAGCGCAGCAGCGTCAGCGGCGTCTGCTCGGCGGGCTTGATGATCTGGACGTTGCCCGCTGCGAGCGCCGGCCCGATCTTCCACATGGCCATGTACAGCGGGTAGTTCCAGGGGCAGATGCCGGCCACGATCCCGAGGGGCTCGCGGCGGATCATCGACGTGTACCCCTCGACGTACTCCCCGGCGGACTTCCCCTCCAGGTTGCGCGCGGCCCCGGCGAAGAAGCGGAGGTTGTCCGAGATCGCCGGCGGCTCGTCCCTGGCCACCCACCACGGCTTCCCGACGTTCTGCGACTCGAGCCGCGCGAGCTCCTCGGCGTGCTCGTCCACGACGTCGGCGAGTGCGAGCAGGAGCTCCATGCGGTCCTTCGGAGTCTTGTCCTGCCACTCGCTCCACGCCTTCTTCGCGGCCTCGACCGCGCGGTCGACGTCTTCGGCAGTTCCGCGCGGAACCTCGGCAATGACCTCGCCGGTCGCAGGGTTCAGCACCTCCATCGTCTCGCCGCTCGACGACTCGACCCACTCGCCGCCGATGAACTGCTCCTGCTGGGTTACCGACACGCTCACAGACGACCTCCGTTCGGGGAAAACGTGGTGAGCGTAGCTCCCTGCCGAAAGGGCGACAACTCGAACCGACGCGGATCCGCGGTCGCTTCCTCGGGCTGACTGACCAGACGGTCAGGTAGAACTGCGGGCGCCGTGAGAGTCCTGGTCGTCGGAACCGGCGGCGTTGGCTCCGCCTTCGCCGCGATCGCGAGTCGCCGCTCGTTCTTCGAGCACTGCGCGCTCGCGGACTATGACGCCGACCGTCCGCAAGGTGTCGTCGCGGGGCTCGACGACGGCCGCTTCGACGCACATGCGATCGACGCCTCGAGGAAGGACGATGTCGTTCGGCTCGTCCGGGAGGTGCGTGCCGACGCAGTCCTGAACGCTGTCGACCCGGTGTTCGACGTTCCGATCTTCGACGCATGCTTCGAGACCGGAGTCACGTATCTCGACATGGCGATGACGCTCTCGGAGCCGCATCCCACCGATCCGTACGGGCAGGTCGGAGTCAAGCTCGGCGACTACCAGTTCGAACGCGCGGCCGCGTGGGAGGATCGGGGGCTGCTCGCGCTCGTGGGCATGGGCGTCGAGCCCGGCGCCGCGGACGTGTTCGCGCGCCACGCCGCCGACGAGCTTTTCTCCGAGATCGACGAGGTCGGGGTGCGCGACGGCGGGAACCTCGTCGTCGAGGGCTACGACTTCTCGCCCACGTTCTCCATCTGGACGACCATCGAGGAGTGCCTCAACCCCCCACTCGTGTGGGAGCGCGAACGCGGGTGGTTCACGACGGAGCCGTTCTCCGAGCCCGAGGTCTTCGACTTCCCCGACGGGATCGGGCCGGTGGAGTGCGTGAACGTCGAACACGAGGAGGTCGCACTCGTCCCGCGTTGGATCGACTGCAAGCGAGTCACGTTCAAGTACGGCCTCGGCGACGAGTTCATCGAGGTGCTCAAGACACTGCGCAGGCTCGGTCTCGACTCGAAGAGTCCGCTTCGGGTGAAGGGCGTCGAGGTGGCGCCGCGCGATGTCGTCGCGGCAGCGCTGCCCGATCCGGCGACTCTCGGCGACCGCATGACCGGGAAGACGTGCGCTGGAACGCTGGTCACGGGCGCGGACAAGGACGGCAACCCGCGCAAGACCTACCTGTACCACGTCGTCGACAACGAATGGTCGATGCGCGAGTACGGCTCGCAAGCGGTCGTCTGGCAGACGGCACTGAACCCCGTCGTCGCGCTCGAACTCCTCGCCTCCGGCGAGTGGCAGGGGTCGGGCGTTCTGGGCCCGGAAGCATTTCCGGCACAGCCGTTCCTCGCGAAGCTCGAGGAGCTCGGCTCGCCGCACGGCGTGCTCGAGCTCGATACCTAGCGGTCATGAGTGTCGATCTTGCGGCTCCGCAATCGTCATCGTGACGAGGTGACTAGGATCGAGACATGGCCGTCGTAAGGCTCCGCGCACCGCTCTCCGAGCTCGCAGGCGGCAAGAGAGAGCACGAGCTCACAGGCGCGACCGTGCTCGACGTCCTCCGGCGCCTCGAGCAGGAGAACCCTGCGATCGCGGGCTGGATCCTCGACGAGCGCGCGACCATCCGCCAGCACATCAACGTGTTCGTGAACGGCGAGCGCGGACGGGAGGAGACGATCCTTGCCGCCGACGATCGCATCCACATACTCCCCTCGATCAGTGGAGGCTGAGAACAAATGACCGAGCTTCTCGTCGGCACGAAGAAGGGTCTGTTCGCACTTCGGGGCGAGCCCGGGTCGCCCTTCGAGATCGCCGCCCGCGCGTTCGCGGGCGAACCCGTGGAGTTCGCGTGCCGCGACCCGCGAAGCGGCCGCTACCTCGCGTGCGTAACCTCGGCGTTCTACGGGCCGAAGATTTTCGTCACCGACGACCCGGCCGGCGAGTGGGAGCAGGCCCAGGGCGTCGAGCTTCCCGAAGGCGGCGATACCGCGCTCGTCCGTCTCTGGACGATCGTGCCGGGCGAGGAGGACGATCTTCTCTACGCCGGCGGCGATCCGGGCGTGCTCTTCGAGAGCCGGGACGGGGGCCTGACCTGGGAGCTCAACATGCCCTTCTGGGAGCAGCCCACCCGGCCCGAGTGGAATCCCGGCGCCGGCGGCATGTGCCTGCATTCGATCGCGACCTGGCCGGGCGATTCCAGCCGGCTTGCAGTCGGGATCTCCGCGGTCGGCGTCTGGCTCTCCGACGACGAGGGCGAGACCTGGCGACACGGGAACCGAGGTCTGGTAGCCCGCTACGTGCCCGAGGAGTCGCGCGAGGAAACGCTCGCGCTCTGTGTCCACAACCTGCACCGCGCGCCGGCCCAGCCCGAGCGGCTCTTCATGCAATTCCACGGCGGCGTCTACCGCTCCGACGACGCAGGTGAGAGCTGGATCGACATCGGAGCCGGGCTGCCGTCCGACTTCGGCTTCCCGATGGTCGTCGACCCAGCCGACCCGAACAGCGCCTACGTCATCCCGCTCGTCGCCGACCTGGACCGCGTGACTCCGGAGGGCCGCGTCCGCGTGTACGAGACGCGGGACGCGGGTGCGAGCTGGACCGCTCGCGGCGAAGGACTCCCGGCGCGGGAGGCATATCTCACGATCTTGCGGCAGGCCTTCGGCGGCAGCGGCTCTGGGCCGAGCATGGAGCTCTACTTCGGCGGCACGTCGGGCGACGTCTTCGGCTCGGGCGACGCGGGCGCGACGTGGTCGGCCGCGGCCACCCGCCTCCCGCCGGTGCACTCCGTGCGGGTCGCCTAGAGGCCGCGGCTCTCGACCCGCTGAGGATCGATGCGGACGGTCACGCGTTGCTCGCCGGGCGCGCGGAAGGGATACGAGTCCTTCCCGATGTACTTCTTCGCCAAGCGGTCGATCTGATCGTCGGCGCCCTCGTCGACGAGCGTCGCGGTGCCGTTGACCGCGATCCAGCGATACGGATCCTTGGGATCGACAACCGCGAGGGACACGCGCGGGTCGTCGGAGATGTAGCGCGGCTTCGCGCGCCCGTACGCCGTGTTGAACGAGACCCCGTCGTCGTCGACTTCGACCCAGACGACGGTCGTGTGCGGCGATCCGTCAGGCCGAAGGTCGGTGATCGTGCCGACGAACGGGTTTTGCAGGAAAGCGCGCTGCGTCTCGGTGAGCCCGCTCACGTGATCGCGACCATCCGGTCGATCGCGCCACGCGCTCGCGCCGCGATGTCGTCGGGCACCGTCACGACGTGCTTCCAGTCGCGCAGCGAGTCGCGCAGCTTCTCGAGCGTGATCATCTTCATGTAGCGGCAGATCGCCTTCTCGGACACGGCCTCGAACCGCTTCTCCGGGGCCTCTTTGTTCAATCGGTGGATGATCCCGGTCTCGGTCGCGACGAGGAAGCGCTCCTTGGGCGAGCGTTTCGCGAAGTTGATCATCCCCTCGGTCGAGAGGATGTGCGTGCGGCCGTTGCCGAACGCCATGCACTGGCTCGCGCACCCGCATTCGGGATGGACGAGGAGCTCGGCGTCCGGCGCCTCGTCCTGCCAGCGCTCGATGTCGGCGGGCCGGATCCCCGCGTGCACGTGGCACTCGCCGAGCCAGATGCGGAGCTTGCGTCCCGTCACCTTCTCGAGCCAGAGCCCGAGGTACATGTCGGGAAGGAAGAGGATCTCCCGGTCCTCGGGGATCGACTCGATGACGGCCTTCGCGTTGCCTGACGTGCAGCAGTAGTCGCTCTCGGCCTTGACCTCGGCCGTCGTGTTCACGTAGGAGACGACGACGGCGCCCGGGTTCTCGGCCTTCCACTCGCGAAGCTGATCCGCCGTGATCGAGGCGGCGAGCGAGCAACCGGCGTCCAGGTCCGGGATGAGGACGGTCTTCTCGGGGGCGAGGATGGCGGCCGTCTCGGCCATGAAGTGGACGCCGCAGAAGACGATCGCCTCCGCATCGGTCGCGGCCGCCTCGCGGGAGAGACCGAGCGAGTCCCCGACGAAATGGGCGACGTCCTGGACCTCCGGCACCTGGTAGTTGTGGGCGAGGATGACCGCGTCGCGCTCGGCTGCGAGTGCGCGGATCTCCTCGTGCATCGTCGTGATCTCGAGAGTGGTCATGTGAGCTCCAGTGAGACGTCGAGTGACGGGGCGGAATGAGTGAGGGCGCCGATGGAGATCTCGTCGACGCCGGTCTCGGCGACGGCGCGCACGGTGTCGAGCGTGACGCCACCCGAGGCTTCGAGCCGGACGCGGCCGGCGACGAGCGAAGCCGCGGCGCGAAGCTCGTCGAGGCTCATGTTGTCGAGGAGGATGGCGTCGGCTCCCGCGGAGACTGCCTCTCCCACCTGCTCCAGCGTGTCGCATTCGACCTCGATGGGAAGATCCGTAGCCGCGCGGACGCGCTCGACAGCCGCCCCGACCGAGTCGACCGCGCCAAGGTGGTTGTCCTTCACGAGCACGCCGTCGTCGAGACCGCCGCGATGGTTGTGCCCGCCCCCGCACGCGACCGCGTGCTTCTCGAGGGCGCGAAGTCCCGGTGTCGTCTTGCGCGTGTCGAGGATCGCCACGCCCGTCCCCTCGATAGCGTCGACGTAGTGCCGGGTCAAGGTGGCGATACCCGAGAGACGGCCGATGAAGTTGAGCGCCGTCCTTTCGCCCGTAAGGATCGCGCGCAGCGACCCCGACACCCGCGCGACCGAAGCCGGGGCGCCGAGCATGGTGCCCTCGTCGACGAGACGCTCGAACCGGATGTCGGGATCCAGCGCACGGAAGACGGACTCTGCCGCGGCGAGGCCGGCCACGACGCCGGGCGCGCGGGTCACCAGCACCGCCGTTCCCATCGCATCGGGGTCGACGATCGCTTCGGTGGTCACATCGCCCTCGCCGACGTCCTCGGCCAGCGCCCCCTCGACGATCCGTTCGAGCGTGTCCGTCGCTACAGCCATGTCTCGAGGGCGGGAGGCGAGCCCGGTCGCAGGACGATGTGTCGCTCGAGCTCGTCGCTCTCCAGCGGGAAGTCCGCGCGGAAGTGCGAGCCGCGGCTCTCCTCGCGTGCGATGGCGCTTTCCGCGACGAGCCGCGCCAGCAAATGAGGTGCGTCGCGGAGACGCCCGAGCCCGGCCGCATCGCGGACGAGGCCGCAGTCGCGCCAGAGCGCGCGGCGAAGATCGTCGCTCACTGGCTCCTCAGGACCTGCCCCGGGGTCTGGCACCGGGACGTGTCCGATGAGGCCAGGTTCGCCGAGCGCGGCGAGCGCAGCGCGCCGGCCGAAGACGAGGCACTCGAGCAGCGAGTTCGAAGCGAGCCGGTTCGCGCCGTGGACGCCGGTTGCGGCGCACTCCCCCGCGGCGTACAGACCCGGGAGCTCGGTGCGCCCGTCGAGATCGGTGACGATGCCGCCGACGGTGTAGTGGGCCGCGGGCGCGACGGGAATCGGTGTCTCGGCCGGGTCGTACCCCTCGTCCTCTAGCGTCCCCATGAGCGCGGGGAACCGGCCACGGTCTATCGCACGGAGATCGAGCAGGACGGTTCCGCGCGCACCGATCTCGCGCGCGACGACGTCCCTCGGGGCGAGCTCGTCGGTGAACCGCAGCCCGTGCTCGTCGAGGAGCACGGCTCCCTCGCCTCGCAGCGCCTCGGACAGCAGAACGGAGGAGTCGACGAGCGCGGTGGGGTGAAACTGCACGAACTCGAGGTCCGCGAGAGCGGCGCCCGCACGATACGCCGCAGTCATGCCGTCCCCGATCGACCCGGGTGGGTTCGTGGTCCGCTTCCAGAGCGCCGCCGCACCCCCGGTCGCGAGGAGCGTCGCCCGCGCGGAGACCTGCCGACGATCGGTGAGCGCGCCGATGCAGCGGCCGTCCGCGATCGAGAGCCCGAGCAGCCGCTCGCCTTCCGCGACCTGGATCCGCGGGTGGGCTAGGACGCGCTGGGCGAGTGCGCGCGCGACCCGGTCACCCGTCGCGGCCCCGCCCGCATGGACGACCCGCCTGCGGCCGTGGCCGCCTTCGAGCCCGAGTCCGTCGAACTCGACACCGAGCTCGGCGAGGTCGCGGATCCGGGCTGGCGCCTCGTCGGTGAGCGCCGCGACTGCGCTCGGCCGACTGAGACCGCGACCTGCGCGAAGCGTGTCCTCGGCATGAAGCTCGGGCGTGTCGTCCTCGCCCATCGCAGCCGCGATCCCGCCCTGGGCCAGGGAGCTCGCCGAGGTAAGAATCGGCCCCTTCGAGACGAGCAAGACGTCGCTCTCGGAAGCCGCGCAGAGGGCCCCGAAAAGCCCGGCGACTCCGCTTCCGACGACGAGAAGGTCGAATCGATCTCGATCCGACTGGCCCGCTCGTGTGCTTCCGCTGTCCCTCATGCTAGTTTTCGCCTCAGAGGCAATAACCTGATGCCGCAGTTTAGCACGGTCGACTCCGGTCGCCACTCCCCCGCCCACATCGCCCTCGCGGCGGTCTTTCAGGTGCGCGACGCCCGATTGCAGGTCTTGCTCTGGGAACGTGGCCGCGAGCCATTCCGCGGTGCGTGGTCGCTTCCCGGTGGAACGCTCGTACCGAACGAGACGCTCGAGCGCTCGATCCTCCGTCACCTCGCGATGAAGGTGGACGTTCGCGAGGTCGCCCATCTCGAGCAGCTCGGCACGTGGAGCGAGCCCGATCGCCACCCCGGGCACTGGGAGCTCGCGACCGCGTACCTCGGGCTTGTCCCGCGCGGGATCGACCCGCGCGTCCCGCCGGACACGCGCTGGCACGCGGTCGACGATCTGCCGGCGACCGCCTTCGACCACGGGACGATCGTCCTTGGCGCAAGAGAGCGTCTCCGCGGGAAGCTCTCGTACTCGAACATCGGGTTCGCCCTCGCTTCAGAGACGTTCACCCTCGCCGAGCTCCGCGACGTCTACGAGGCTGCGCTCGGATACGACGTGTCCGCGACGAACCTCAAGCGGATCCTGCTTCGTCGGGGGGCGATCGAGGCGACGGGCGAGCGCCGCGCTCCCGGCCCTGCAGGCGGGCGGCCGGCCGAGGTGTTCCGGTTCGGGACAACACGACTCGAGGTGACCGACCCATTCGCCGTCCTCCGCCCACCCATGTGACGCGCTTCGGGCGAGAGAGGCACTTGTAATGATTCGTACAAGCGCCTCCGGGACACTTGACCGAGGGCTTGATGCGGCCGATAACGAGTCCTATGCGGCATGCGAATCTGTGGCTTCTCGTCATCGGTACTCTCAGCCTCCTCGCGCAGGCTGCCGGCGCTGCAGCAGTGTTGTGGCGCGGCGCTCCGCGGCGCGCGCGGTAGCGCTCGTTACTGGGCGACGAGGCGAAGGAGGGCGGTGACCGTCGCGGCGATTGCCATCGCCACGACGAGCGGTGCACCTCGCCAGATTGCGACACCGGCGGCTGCGACACCGGGCACGCGCGCGTCCACGCTGATCTCCTCGTTGCCGCCGACTGTCTGCGTCACGACGAGCGCCACGAGCATCACGGGAGCGATGAGGTCGACGACGGACTGAGCTCTCGCCGAAAGCTGCCTGCGCCCGAGGAATACGGGACCTGCCGCTTTGAACACGAGCGTGAACGTCCCCACGACGGCCACGACGATCCAGGCATCACTCATCGGCGCAGTCCCAGGAGACAAGCCACCGAGGCCGCGACGAGCGGCACTCCGGCCGGGGCGAAGGGCAAGAGCGCGAGCGCGATCGCCCCGCCGAGCACGGCCGCGCGCAACGCTTTTCGCGTTCGCAGGTACGGGGCCGCGAGCGCGAGAAAGAGTGCAGCAAACGCCGCGTCCAGCCCGAGATCGTTTGGGTCGCCGAGCGCGTCGCCCACGAACGTCCCGATGGCCGTGCTCGAGACCCAAAGCACGTAGAGCAGCAATCCGGCGCCGACGAGAATCGCCCACTCGAACCGTCCCGACCGTCCGGACAGCGCCCATGACTCGTCGACGATCATTTGGGACTCGAGGAACCGCCGCAGCCGGCCACCCGGAAAGATGGAGGCGGCCGCGATGCTCTGGCCGATATAGCGCGCGTTGAGCAGCACGGCGGAAATGATCGCGGCCACGACGGTGCCCCCGTTCTCGAGCACGGATGCAGCGGCGAACTGTGCCGAGCCGGCGAACGTCGTCGCGGACATCACGACCGCCGCGAGCGCGCCCATCCCAGCCGTCCCCGCAAAGACGCCGAACGAGAGGCCGAAGAGCACCGGGCCGAGTACGAGCGGGAGCGCCGCGCGCACGCCGTCGCGCAACCGCGTCGATGGACCAGCGCCGTCCTCCAAGTGACAACTTGTCACTTGCTCGCAGGCGCCGCTGTCTCCTGACTCCGCGCGCAAGTTGCAAGTTGTAACTTGGCCGGACCCTGCGCGACGCGGGCAGCCGCCTGGCTGCGAGAATCCTCCTCGTGAAAATCGTCGTCTCCGGAGCGAGCGGGTTGCTCGGCTCTGCGCTCGTCCCGGCGCTCGAGGCCGCGGGACACGACGTCCTGCGGTTGGTCCGTCGCGACGCTCGCGGCGACGACGAGGTCGCCTGGGATCCGGGGCGGCGCACGGTCGATCGGGATCGTCTGGTCGGGGTCGAGGCCGCGGTCAACCTGAGCGGCGCGACGATCGGCCGTCGCTGGACCGCCTCACGGAAGGCGGAGATCCTCTCCTCGCGGATCGACACGACGCATCTGCTCGCGAAGACCCTCGCCGAGCTCGAGCCGCGACCGCAGGTGCTCGTCTCGGCGGGCGGCATCGGGATCTATGGCGACCGCGGAGACGAGATCCTGACCGAGGACTCGGCGCTCGGCGCGGAGGCTTTCCTGCCGGAAGTTGGAAAAGCGTGGGAGGCGGCCGCGGATCCCGCGCGCGGGGCCGGAATCCGCGTCGTCGGCTTCCGGCAAGGCGTCGTTCTCACACGTCACGGGGGCATCCTCGAGCGCCTTCTCACCCCGTTCAAGCTCGGCGTCGGCGGGCGGCTTGGCAGCGGACGACAGTGGCTGAGCTGGGTCGCGCTCGACGACTTCGTCACCGCGTACCGCTTTGCGCTCGAAGGCGAGCTTGCCGGACCGGTCAATCTGGCCGCGCCCAATCCGGTCACCAACGCACAGTTCACGAAGGCGCTGGGAAAGGCGATCCGGCGCCCGACCATTTTCCCCGTCCCCGCGCTCGCAGCGAAGGCGGTCTTCGGCGAGATGGCGGAAGAGGTGCTTCTCGAGGGGCAGCGCGCCCTGCCCGCGCGACTGCTCGACGCCGGGTTCGACTTCGCGTACCCCGAGCTTGACGCGGCTCTCGAGCGGGCGCTCGAAGAGTGAGCAGTCGGGGG
>JACCWU010000078.1 GCA_013697465.1 Actinomycetota bacterium
GGCTGGCCTCGTCGAGCGCCGACGCGCCGGGCGCGATGCCGTCGGCAGCGTCGGAGGCTGGGACGACGTGGGCTCCGTCGAGCGCTTCATCGCCGGGTTTCGCGCCGGCGCGCGACGCGCGAGCCCGTCGATCCGCCTCCTGAACGGCTACTCCTTCAACTTCAGTGACCCGGACCCTTGCGAGCGCATCGCCGACGCACAGATCGCAAAGGGGGTCGGTGTCGTCTTCGACGTCGCCGGCGAGTGCGGTCTGGGTGCGCTCTCCGCGGCCCGGAACCATCGCGTATGGGGAATCGGCGTCGACCAGGACCAGTCCGCCCTGGGGCCTCACATCCTCACGAGCGCCGTCAAGGACGTTGGCCTCATGACCTATCGCACGATCGAGCTCCTGGTGCAGGGCCGTCTCGAGACCGGGGGCGACACGCTCCTCGGCCTGCGCGAAGGCGTCCTGCGGCTCGGACGAGTGAACCCCCGCGTACCGCGACGTCTCGTGGATCGAACGCTCGAGATCCAGCGTGCGGTCGCGTCGGGGCGAATTACGGGCATCCCCACGACCGTGGGTAACTGACCTCAGGGCTCCGGCTCGCCGATCGTCACCCATATGGCGCCGAAAGCGACGGCAAGCGCGGTCGGCTGCGGCCCGAGCTGCTCGCGCACCGGCGCCTCCGCGAGGTCGGGATCGAGTCGCGCGAGAGTGCCGTCATGGGCCACGGCCCACACGCCGGGCCCTGGCGCGTCAGCGACAGCTGTGATGAAGCCTCCGATGCTGAGCGTTCGATCGAGGCGCGTCGACTCGGGATCGACCAGCCAGATGTCATTGACGAGCACCAGGACGCCGTCGTCCGCGGCCACGACGTCCGTGAGGAAACTGCCGGGCGAACCGACGGACAGTCTGGTCGTGACGGCGCCCGTCGTCGGCTCGATGCGCAGCAGCTGCCCACGCGCGGTCACCACCCACAGCGCGCCGTGACCGACTGCGGCTGCGAGCTGGTCGCTTCCGACGTCGATCGAGCGAGCAACTTGGTCCCGGGCCGGGTCGATTCGCACGAGCTCGCGTCCGGTGACGGCTGCCCAGACGCCCCCTGCCCCCGCCGCTACCCCGTGCACGGTCCGTGGGTTGAACGGTTCGGGGCTGCGCAGGTCAATCGTCGCGACCACGTCGTTCGACTCCGGGTCAATCCGTGAGACGGTTCCGGCGATGCCGCTCGCCACCCAGATCGCGTCTGCGCTGGCGGCGAGATCGACGGGAGACGCGACGCCGATCGTGGCTTCCACCTCGCGTGTCGCGGCGTCGATTCGCGAGACGGTGTCGTCCTCGGAGTTCGCCACCCAGAGCGAGTCGTGGCCGAAGGCGATCGCCACAGGGCCCGAACCGACCTCGATGGTGTCCACGAGGCGTGCTGTCTCGGCATCGACGACTGCGACGGATCCAGGAGCGGCGAGCACTGTTGCGCCGTCTCCTCCCGCGAGGAGGATTCCTGTTGCTGCGGCGGTCACCGCGATAGCGACGGCGATCATCCCGAGCACGAGTCGCTTGGACCGGCCGCGGAGCACCATGGGGGGCCGCAACCGCGGCAGCCCGGCGTCGAGCTCGGGGTCCTGGGCGAGAATCGCCTGCTCCAGCTCGCGGAGTCGCGGGGTGGGCTCGATTCCGAGCTCGTCGACCAAGCGGCGGCGTGTCTCCCTGTAGAGGTCCAGCGCCTCCGCTTGGCGGCCGGCCCGATAGAGGGCCAGCATCAGCTGGCCGCGCGGCCGTTCGCGCAGGGGCTCCCGCTCGAGGAGTGCCTCCAGCTCGGACACGAGCGCACCGTTACGCCCCTGGGCGAGGTCCGCGTCGATCCGGTCCTCGAGCGCCTCGAGCCGCAGCTCTTCCAGCCGACGCGCCTCCGCGTGCCTCGGAGCCGTCTCGTCGATGCCGGCGAGCGCCTGTCCGCGCCAAAGACCGAGAGCCGCACGCAAGACCGCGGAGGCCCGGCCGGCCTCCCCGGCGGCAAGTGCGTCTCGCCCCTCGAGCGCGAGCCGTTCGAACCGCGTCGCATCGACCGCCTCCGGGTCGACCCGCAGCATGTAGCCGGGGGCGCGGGTGACGAGCACCGAGCCCGGTGCGCCCGGCACCCGGTCGGGCTCGAGCACCTTCCGGAGCTGAGACACGAGCCCGTGCAGCGCGGTCGCCGCCGTATCCGGTGGTCGCTCTCCCCAGAGCTCGTCGATCAGCCGGTCGCTCGAGACGACCACGTTCGCACGGACGAGGAGAGCAGCGAGAAGCGCCCGCTGGCGGGCAGCGGGTAGTGCGATCTCGCGCTCGGCTTGCCATACCTCGAGCGGGCCGAGAATGCGAAACTCGAGAGTGTCTCGTGACTCGTCGTCCGTGCCACGAACCTACCACGCCCGGGTCCGGAAAAACGACCTCTGAGCAGCGGGAATTAGCCTGCGCTTAGTGGCGCGTAGCCACGCGTTAGAGCCTTCTGCCAGCGTCGACACGTCGAGAAGGAGGAACCGATGAAACGGCGCACCCTCTCCGTGCTGGCGCTCGTCGCTCTGGTTGCAGCCGCGGCGATCCCGGCCTCTATGGCCTCTGCCGCCCAGCCGGCCAACAAGCAGCGAGTCATGCTCGTCCAGAAACACCGGTTCGGCGCGCCGAACGGGACGTTCGTGTTCCACGCGCTGACCCCGGGTCCACTCGACTTCGACTCCGGTAGGTTCACCCTCGCGGCGGCCGAGAAGCCGTACGTCGTCCGTGACGGCCAGCGACTCGCCGTGTACATCGCTTTCGCGACGCTCACCGGCAAGCGGGGTACGTTCGACGTGCGTTGGCGGGTGGAGTTCGCGGGTGCCGGGGAGGGCAGCACCGTCGGGACGGGTACGTGGTCGCTCATTCGCGGCACGGGGGCCTACGCAGGAGCAACCGGCGGAGGGCGTCTCGCAGCGGTCGTGATGACGCCGCGCGGATTCACGACCGCGCAGTTCGAGGGAGTGCTCAGAGCCGCTCCGAGCTGATGCGACTCCCCCTCAGGGCGCTTGCCTCTCCGGTCCGAGACGCGACCCGCTGTTGCTCCGCTGAAACGGATCTGAAACGGACTGGGCCGACGATGGAGACGACAGACGCGCAGAACGTGATGCGGAAAGGGGATGATGATGCCCACGAAACGAATCCGGCACCTCGGTGCCGTTGGCCTCGGGGCGGCGGTCTTGCTGGCCGCGGCCTACTGGGCTGCGTCCGCGCCAGCCACCGGGTCTCGCCTCGCGGCGGAATCCGCGGAAGCGAGCTCGATGATCGTGTCCGACTGGAATGCGATCGCCCAGGCCGAGACGGTCTTGCTCAGACCGACCGCGCACGGCCAGACACGTGGCATCGCCATGGTCGAGGGGGCGGTCTACGACGCGGTCAACGCGATCGATCGCGGCTACCATTCGTACCTCCTCGACCTCCACGAGATCGACGCCGACCCGTCCGGCTCGCAGGGTGCCGCCGCCGCGACGGCGGCGTATCGCGTGCTCCGGGCAATCACGCCACCTGCCCGGCACGCGGGGCTCGACGCCTCCTACATGGCGACGCTGGCGACGATTCCCGACGGGCCGGCTGAGCAGGAAGGTGTCGGCGCCGGGGAGGCCGCTGCCGCGGCG
>JACCWU010000093.1 GCA_013697465.1 Actinomycetota bacterium
ACCTCCGTGTCGCAAGGAGTGAGCGCGATCGTGAGCGCGCTCCCGCTCGAGGGCGATCGCAAACGCATCGTCATCTCCGAGTTCGAGTTCCCGACGGTGGGTCAGATCGCCCATGCGCAGGAGCTGCGCGGTGCAGAGGTCGTGCACGTGCGTCCCGAACCCGACGGCCGGATCCTCCCGGAACGCTTCGCGGAGGCGATCGACGAGCGGACCGCCCTCGTCTGCTGCACCGCGATCTCGTACCGGACGGGGTACCGCCTCGATGTCGCCGAGGTGGGCCGGCTCGCACACGACGCGGGCGCACTCTGCCTCGCCGACAGCTACCAGGCGGCCGGCGCGGTCCCGCTCGACGTGGGAGCGCTCGGAGTCGACCTGCTCACCGCCGGGACGGTCAAGTACCTGCTCGCATCGTCCGGGCTCGCGTTCATGTACGTCCGCCGGAGCCTGCACGAGCGGCTGCTCCCGACCCAGACCGGGTGGTTCGCCGACGAGGACATCTTCAAGATGGACATCTCCGACTACTCGCCGGCGCGAACAGCTCGCCGGTTCGATGCCGGGACGCCGCCGGTGCCGAACATCTACGCGGGGATCGCCGGGATGGGAATCGTCGAGGCGGTGGGCGTCGCCGCGATCGAGGCGCATGTCCTCCAGCTCTCCACCGACCTGCTCACCGGCCTCGAGGAGCTCGACGCCACCGTTGCAACGCCCGTAGGCCCCGGCGAGTACGGGCCGCTGGTCTGTGTCGCGTCGACGGATTCGGAGCGTCTTGTCGGGGTTCTTCAGGAGGAGCGGATCGTCACTTCCTCTCGAGATGCCAATCTGCGCATCTCGCTGCACCTCTACAACGTCGAGGACGACGTGCACCGTATTCTCGCCGTCCTCGCGAAGCACCGAAACCTGCTCGCCTGACATTCTCGGCGCGCGCTTTGAGCGCGTCTTGAGCGGTCGTCACCGTCATGGCGCTCGGCATCGGCTTCTTCTTCGTCCTGGCCGCCAACCGCGGCTGGATCGACGAGCGCGCGCGCGTGGCGCTCGGCGCCGCCGCGTCGGCTCTCGCGGTCGGCGCGGGACTCTTGCTGCGGACGAAGTACGGCCAATACCTCGCGGCACTCGCCGCCGTCGGTTGCCGGAGTTGCCGGCGCGTACGCGACCCTCGCGGCAGCGGCGGCTCGCTTCGACCTGGTACCGGACGCGCTCGCTCTCCCGCTCGCGGGTGTCATAGCGGCAGCCGCAACCTTCATCGCCCTCTATTGGCGCTCGCAGATCATCGCGGCGATCGGACTCCTCGGAGCGGCGCTCGCGCCTGCGCTGCAGGCGATCGACACCGAGATGACGTGGGAGTCGGCGGCCTTCGCGGTGATCGTCGTGGTCGCGGCGGCGGTCGTCAGCGTGCCCCGCGGCTGGAGGGAGCTGCTGATCGCGGCCACGGTCATCGTCGGTCTCCAGGTGGAGTGGCTCCTCCTCGAGGTCGACGAGTCGGCGGGCGTCGGTGACGTCGTCGTCGCAGCGTCCTTCGTCCTCTCGCTCCTGGGGATCGCGGTGGGTCTTCAGCTCGTCCGCGGACGCGGAGCGCTGGACCCGATCGCGCTCCCGTACGCGCTCGCCGCCACGGGAGCGGCCTACCTGGTCGCCGGACAGGTCTTCGAGGAACGGGTCAACCGGGGAGTCATGCTCTTCGTCGCCGCCGCCGTCTGGGCCCTCGTCTTCGCGGCTCTTCACGTCAGGCGCTACCCCGATCTCGCTCTCGTCGTCGGCGTAGCCTTGCTCGCGCTGGCCACAGTCGCGCGAGCGCGGATCTCCTCTCGGATGCGGTCCTCACGTTGGCCCTCTCGGCACAGGCAGGGCTCCTCGCGGTGCTCGCCCAGCGGCTGAGAGACGTCCGGCTTCAGGTTCTGAGCCTCGTCTACGCGACGCTCGCCGGGGCGCACGTGCTCGCCGTCGAGGCTCGCATCGACCGCCTCTTCGACGAGGAAGCGGATCAACTCGCCGCAGTTCTGCCGTTGGCCGTCGTAGCAGTCGCGTGGGCGGCGACAGGCGCACTCGCCCCCACCGGTTACGTCGCTCGCACGGAGTCCGGTCTACTGGCCTTCGTCGCTGAGCTCAGGAGGCATCTCTCCAAATGCCGGCGCGGCGCCCAGGAGGCGCTGCTCTACGCCGCCTAGGCGTTCGGAACGCTCGCAGCGGCATTCGCGTTCGTCTCGATCTCGTTCGACGGCGGTCACGTCGTGGCGAGCCTGCTGGCGGCTGCGGTTGGTGCCGGCATCCTCGCTGCGGCGGGCAGGCGGGAGTCGGATCTCCTGGCGGTCGCTGGCTACTACTGGCTCGGAGTCGTCCTCGTGGAGGCGTTCGTCTTCGACGTCGACTCGTTCTCGGAAGGTGGCTGGTCGGCGATCGCGGGCGCCGCAGGTCTTCTCGCCGGGGGCTACGTGCACCGGCTGCTCTCACCTGCCGCCGGTCTGCGCGATGTCGTCTTCGGCGTCGTCGCGACGATCGCAGCGATCGCCGCCGCACTCGGTATCGCCGATCTCGTCGACGGCCGCGTTTCGGGTGGGCTCGGGCTTACGGCCGTTGCTCTCGTCTACGCCGCCCTCGCCGCCGGCGTGTTCCGGCGGGCGGGCTTCCGTGACGTCGCGACCCCGCTTTGGGCTCTGGCTCTCGTCCTCGTCATCGGAGCGGAGC
>JACCWU010000154.1 GCA_013697465.1 Actinomycetota bacterium
GTGTTGAACCGTCCCTCGGAGATGCGGTCGCCAGAGGCGCGGGGGCGCGACGGCGATCGAGGCATCCGGGGTGTAGATCGTCCGGCGTCCGCGGTCGGCCAGCCAGCGGACGAGATCCTGCGGGCCCCGTCCCGCCGCTCGAGCCTCCAGGTACTCGGACCTCAGGACGACGCAGCTCTCCGCGGGGTAGTCCGAGACCGTGCGCACGTTCCCCGGGAGGTAGCGGAATCGCCGCGAGCCTCCTCCGAGCCGAGCCTCGAGAACCGCGGCCGCAGCCTGCTCGCGTGGGGACGACGAGGTCGGCGCCAGCGCCGGCACGACCACGACCGCCGCGTCGCCGCGAGCGACGTACGGGACCGTCGCGCTCAGCCAGTTGCCCGCCGGACGCGCACCGGGGGCGAGCAGGGCGAGCACCTCGCCACGGGCGGCGTGTATCCCGGAGTCGAGATCGTGCTCGGAGAGCAGCTCGAGCCGTGGATAGTCGAGAGTGCCCGCGTCTTCGGAGCGTCCGATGACGCTGACGAGCGGAAGCTCTTCGGGGCCGAGCGAGCCGCCTCCTAGAAGCGCCTGCTTGCGCTGGTAGGTCCGCAGGATTCGAAGCCGGTAGAAGACGGCCGCCGTGTCCCAGAGGGCGCGCGTCACCGCCCGCGAGCGAACTCCGGATCCCGTGAAGCGGTACTCGAGACGCACCGGCAGCTCGCGCACCCGCCGGTACCCGAGTGCGCTCGCGACCGCGAGGAGCTCCAGGTCGAACGCGAACTGCTTGACGAGCAGGAGCGGGAACACGTCCTCGGCGACCCGGCGGCTGAAGACCTTGAGCCCGACCTGCGTGTCTCGGACGTCGAGCCCGAACAGCAGCCGGTTGAGCTGCTGGTAGCCCCAGCTCGCAGCACGCCGCGAGCGTGGGTAGTGGACGACCGACTCCGGATGCCGCTTCGAGCCGATCGCGAAGTCGAGCCCCTGCTCCCGTGCGAGCGCCAGGTAGCCGGGAATCGCAGCCGGGTCGAGATCGAGATCGGCGTCGACGATCGCGATCCAGGAGCCGTGGCTCGCGAGCGCCCCGGCCTTGACCGCATAGCCCTTACCCAGGTTCCGGTCGTAGTGGATGACGCGGATGCCCGCGTCGGCGCGCGCCGCGAGCAGCCGCTCGGGAGTCCCGTCGATGGAGCCGTCTGAGACCACGATGACCTCGATCTCCTCTCCGGGGAGCCCGCCCGCGATGGCGGCCCGGATGGTCTCGACGTTGGCGACGATCTCCTCGCCGCCGTTGTAGACGGGTACGACCACGGTCAGGGCGGGACGCGGGAGGGCCGGTTCCGAATCGGAGGAGACGGCTGCCCCCGTGGCGCGCGCAGTGCTCACCGCGACGATTCTAGGACGGTGCAGCGGCGCCCCGCCGCTCGCCGAAGACGCCGGCCGCCGCCAGCACGACGAATGCGGGCGCGACCGGAACCGCGTACTCGGCGACTGCGTACACGGCGAGCGCGGTGGTGAGCAGGAGCAGGAGAGCGGAGGCCGAGAGGACGAGTGGCGCGCCGACGCGGCGAGGGCGCCGGATCGCGACCGCGGCGAGACCCACGAGCAACCAGAAGAACGGTCGCGGGTACCAGCGCGAGAGCTGGTTCAGACGCTCGGCGAGCTCAGGCCGGGCGTCGCGATCGGGGAAGTTGGAGAGAAGCTCGTCCAACTTCCGGAACACCGCCGCTCCCCGAGCGGCGTCCTCCGGATCGCGATACACGAGACGATGCTCAGTCGGTGAGGTCCAGACCTCCCTCAGACGCCGGTCCGGCGTCGAGACGAAGCCCGACTGGCGTGCGGCCGGAATCGGCTCTCCCTCCGTCGGTCGAGGAAGTCGCCTGCCGTCGACGAAGATCACCGGACTCTTCTCAGCTCCGGCCCCGGCCTCGCCCGGTGCCGTGATCTCGACGAAGAGCGGCCACCAGAGCAGCCTGCGGAAGTCGCGTGCCACGCCGCGCGCGTACGCTCCCGGATGCTCCAAGACCGCCTCCCGCCCGACCCGGCCGAGACGGCTGTAGTCGTCGTCCCAACCCCACGTCCGGTCGGAGAGTCCGACCAGATCCTCCTGCATGCGCGCGCTGCCCGACGAGAAGAAGCGCTCGAGGTCGATGCCGTACGAACGGTATGGCTCGTTCGGCAGGAGATCGCGGCGCACGGCGCGCGCGAGCTCGAGCGACGCAGGGCCGTTCTCCGGTTTCACGATGCGGTCGACGACGAACGCGCGGAAGAGCGGAACGCTCGCGCCTCCGCCCCGGACGACGGCGTAGTCGTCGAGCCGGACGCCGTTGTGGGCCCAGAGAGCGGCGAGGGGGATCAGGGCGGCGACCGCGAATGCCGCCGTCCCCTGGATCCGGGCACGCCACGACGGCGCAAGGACGAGCGGGAGCAGGGCGAGGAGCAGGAGGGCCTGGCTCACCGGCCGGAGGAGAATCAGGCCGACGACGCCTGCGCCGAGTGCGGCCGCGCGGCCCGCGCTCGGCAGCTCGGCGGCGCGGCTGACGAGCACCGCCAGAAACGCGAACCCCGCTGCGAAGAGCATGTCGCTCGAGAGCCGGTGGAAGAGCAGGACGTAGCCGGGGTACGCGAGCAGCGCGGCAGCCGTCGCGACCGCGACTCCGGGCCCGATCCGCCGAGCGACGGAGCACCAGGCGAGGATGGAAGCCGCATAGAGAAGCCCTGCACCCGCCTCGGCGACGATCGGGCCCGCATCGAGAAGCCCGCCGGCGACGAGCGGTGTCCCCGGCGTGCGGGCAAGGACGGGCTGCGGAAAGACGACGTGCTCCTGGAAGAGTTGCGAGTAGACGACCAGGTAGTTCCCTAGATCCCGGCCTGCCGCGAGCGGGACGCCGATCGAGACGAGCGCGTACAGCGCGAGCGCCGCTACGAAGAGCGATGGTGCAGCTCGCCGGCTCTCGGCAAACGATTCGAGGCCGTGCCAGGCTCGCACGACGCCGCTTGGGAGCCTTGCCACGCGGCCCAGGGTATCCGTGCGCCGAGACAGGATCGCGAGCCCGTGCGTGCTACGGTCGGCGGCGCGACACGATGACGCCGCACCCTCAGATCTCGGTCGTTATCCCGTGCCTGAACGAGGAAGAGGCCGTCGGCAGGGTGGTCGACCGCGCGTGGCTGGGGATCGAGCGCTCGGGCCGCTCGGGCGAGGTGATCGTCGTCGACAACGGGTCGACCGACCGCTCCGCCGACGTCGCCGCCGAGCACGGCGCGCTCGTGGTCACGGAGCGACGGCAGGGCTACGGCAGCGCGTATCTCGCGGGGCTCGCCCACGCTCGGGGCGAGTACGTGGTAATGGGAGACGCCGACGAGACGTATCCGCTCGAGGAGCTCGGCGGGTTCGTCGACAAGCTGGAGCAGGGGGAAGACCTCGTGATCGGATCGCGCTTCCGGGGAACAATTCACGAGGGCGCGATGCCCTGGTCGAACCGGTTCGTGGGAAACCCCATGCTCACGGGCATGCTCAACGTCCTCTTCGGCGTCAAGGTCTCCGACGCGCACTGCGGGATGCGCGCGCTCCGCAGAAGCGCGTTGCCGGTTCTCGACCTCCACGCGACCGGCATGGAGTTCGCGTCCGAGATGGTCTTCAAGGCGTTCAGGCGCGGGCTCAGCGTCGGCGAGATCCCGATCGACTACTTCCCGCGAACCGGCGAGTCCAAGCTCCGCCGCTACGGCGACGCCTGGCGCCACGTCCGGTTCATGCTCCTGTACAGCCCGAGCTGGCTGTACCTGGCTCCCGGCGGCCTCTTCCTGCTGCTCGGCCTCGCGGGCATGCTCGTCCTCGCGACCGGCCCGGTCGACGTCTTCGGCCGCTCCTGGCAGATCCACACGATGCTGGGATTCGTCGCGATGACGCTGATCGGAGCGCAGGTGATCCAGCTCGGCGTCTTCGCGCGCACGTACGCACGCGTGCGAATCGGAGAGCGGGATCGGCTCCTCGAGCGCCTGGGCAAGGGCCTTCGCCTGGAGCACGGCCTGCTGGTCGGAGGACTGCTCGCGGCCGCCGCGCTGGCAATTCTTGGAACCATCTTCGTCTCGTGGACGGCCGACGGATTCGGGTCGCTCGGCCACGAGTATGCGACCGCGCTCGGGCTGACGTTCCTCGGCCTCGGCCTCCAGGTGGTCTTCGGGTCGTTCTTCCTCGCGCTTCTCACCATGCGGCTCGCAGAGGACCGCCCTGCACTCATCCTTCCGACGCGACGGGAGAGCGTCGTCGCGTCGAAGCGCTGAGTCCGCGCAGCGAGTGCGGATCCTCCTCGTCAGCGCGAACTTCCGGCCGAGCGTGGGCGGCATCGAGCGGTACGTCGAGCTCCTGGCGGAGGGGCTCGCGCAGCGGGGGCACGAGGTGACCGTCCTCTGCTGCAAGTCCGGCGGAGCGCCCCGTCGCGAGCTCGCAAACGGTGTGCAGATCGTTCGGCTCCCGGCGACGTACGCGCTCAAGAAGGTCGTCAACGTCCACTATCCCATCCCCTCGCCGGTCGCACTCGCAAGCGAGCTCGGGAGGCTCGTCCCGCAGGCGGACGTCGTCCACGTCCACGACGCTCTCTACGTCACCTCGGCTGCCGCCCTCAGACGGGCACGGAGCCGCGGCATCCCAAGCGTTCTAACGCAGCACGTGTCGTTCACACCGCAGTCCTCGGTCCTCCTCGATGCAGTCCAGCGCGGAGTGATCGCCACGATCGGGCGGTGCGCACGGCAGGGATCGCGCGTCGTCGCCTACAACGCTGCCGTGGCCGCCTGGGCGGAGTCGACCTGGGGGCTCGAGAAGGTGGACATCCTCCCACCCGGGGTTCCCGAGCCGAAAACCGAAGGTGTCGACCGGACCGAGGTTCGGCGCGAGCTAGGACTCACCGCGGACCGCTTTCTTGCGCTCTTCGTCGGACGGGACGTGCCGACCAAGCAGCTCGATCTCTTCCTCGCCGCAACGGATCCCGCCTACGACCTGGTCGCGGTGACGGACCGGCCGCGAGCCTCGGCAGGCCCCGGGAGGCATGTCTTGCCCTTCATGCAGCCGGAGCGGCTGCAGCGGCTCCTCCTCGCGGCCGACGCTTTCGTCCTTCCCTCGAAGGCCGAGGGCTTTCCACTCTCGTTACAGGAAGCGCTCCTCGCCGGACTTCCCTGCGTGATCACGAGGGTCCCGGGCTTCGACCGGTACCTCGGGTCTGGCGAGGTGCTCTGGATCGACCCCGACCCGGCGAGCATCCGCCACGCATTGCTGAGCCTCGTCGCGGACGACGATCTCCGCGCGAGCCTCGCCTCGCGGGGGCTGAACGCCGGACGGCGCGAGTTCGGGCTCGACGCGTTCGTCGACGCCTACGAGCGGCTCTACCTAGACGTTCGAGGCGCCGCGCAGCGGCCAGTGGGGTAACGGCTGGAGCGGCTACCTCCTCGCTGCCCCGCGCCTCCGTGCCCGGGAACGTCGTGCTCTACGAGGTGGACCGGCGGATACCCGGCGCGGCGATCGCGACGCCGGACGAGACGACCGTGGTCTCCTAGGCGACAACGGCGAGGATCGCGTCGACGACGCGCTCGGCAGCGCGACCGTCTGCGTCGCCGACCACCTCGAGGCTGACGCGGCACCTCTCCTCTGCAAGCTCGGCCGGGTTCGCGAGCGCCCGCTCGATCCCCTGCACGACATCGTCGAAGCTCTCGGCGCGATAGAAGGCGTCCGAGCGCGTGAGCTCGCGATAGTGCTCGCCGAGGACGTTCTTGACCGCCCACGACTCCCCCGGCGGCGCTCCCTCATCGTAGAGGACGCAGACGGCGGGCCGGTCGTTGACGAGGGCGTCGAGGAGGATGGTGCCCGCGTTCGCGACAACGCAGTCGCAGTGCTGAAGAAGCGTCGCGAGGGCCTCGAAGTCCGTGAAGCTCGCGTCCTGCACGTGGACGCCGGAGCGGCCGAGCGCCGGCGCGAAGCGTTCCCGCCATTCCCGGTCACGAGGATGCGGGCGAAGGAGGAGGGAGAAGCGATCGCGGACGGCTTCCTCCCACCAACCGACCAAGCGCGCCACGAACTGGCCTTCGTATGGAGCGTTCGTCGGCGTGTTGCCCATCATCACCACGAGCGGCCGCGCCGGATCGAGGCCGTACGAGCCGAGCAGCGCGTCGTAGTCCTCCCGCGGGCGGCGCCGGAAGTACACATCCGTTTGCGGCCAGCCGGTCACGACTACGCGGTTAGGGACGATGTTGTGGTACCGCGCGAGGTCGTGCTCCATGGCCCGATTCTGGACGAGGTAGCGGTCGCAGAAGGGCGGGATCACGCCCTTGCCGACCGTGTGATCCCAGCTCGCGACGTGGGCCACCACGGGGATTCCGAGACGCCGCGCAGCGAGCAGATAGGGAACCGCCGCCTGCGGCTGCACGTTCGTCAGGACGAGCGCACCGCATTCGCGTCTCATCTGCTCGAGCAAGGTTCGTGGCACATGCCGGCGCGCACTGAAGTGCCAGCGCTGCATCGCTCGCTCGATCGGTTGCCACCGCGGCAGCCGTCCGGCGCGCGCCGAGTCGAGCATCCAGTTGGCATGCCCTGGCGCCATACGCTCGAGGTGGAATCCGTGCCGGTAGTTGAGCCGGATCGCGAGCGGGAAGTAGCCGAGGTGCCGGTCGAGCATGCGGTCGATCCGCCGCGCCGCCCTTTCGGCCAGGCCACTCGGACGCTCGGCGGCCTCTGGATCGATCACTCGAACGCCTGGCGCGCGCGCCGCCCATTCGCGAGCCTCGTCCCGCTCGAGCAGGAAGATCAGTGCGAGCCGAGGCCCCAGGCGCTCGCTCAAGCGGGCGACGACGCCAGCGTCGAAGAGCATCCTGGTCGAGAGCTGATCCGGGAAGACGAGCCAGACGTCCTTGGCCATCACGCCTGCCGGGCGATGGCGTCCTCGATCCGGTCCGCGATCGAGGCCCCGTCGAGACCGTGAAACCGGAGCGCCTCGGCCGGCGTTCCACACGCCGGCCAGCCCTCCACGCCGAACACCGTCACGGGAGAGCCGCCGAGCTCGCGTCTGAGCGCGTCCCCGAGCGCTCCGACGGGCGCGTGGTCCTCGAGCACGAAGACACGGCGGTACGGGGCGACCGTGCCGGAGAGCCAGTCACCGTCGATCCGGTTCAGCCAGGGCATGTTCGCGACTGCGAGGCCGATGCCGCGCTCGGCGAGGAGCTCCGACGCCGCGAGCGCCTCGTGCAGCAGCACCGGCCCGTAGGCGAGCAGCAGACCGTCGTCTCCGTCGCGGAGCAGCGAGCCGCGCCCGGGCGCCACCTCGGCGTCGGGGAGTTCGATCGCCCGCGGCGAGGGGCCGATCGCGAGGCGGATCGCGACGTTCTCCTCCGCCTCCTCGACCGCCCAGCGGAGGAGCGCGCTCGTCTCGGCCGCGTTCCCCGGCTGGACGATCGTCATGCTCGGGAGGGCCGCGAGGAGAGAGACGTCGCGCAGCGACTGGTGCGACTTCCCGGGTCCCGCGGGAATGAGCCCCGCGTAGTGGAGCGCGTACACGACCTTGGTCCCCTCGCTTACCTGGTTGTAGATCTGCTCGTTCGCCCGGGACGCGAGGAAGGCGGCGAAGGAGTTGACGACGGGCAGGAAGCCTTGGCGCGCGAGCCCGGCTGCGGTCGAGACCATGTCCTGCTCTGCGATTCCGCACTCGACGAAGCGGTCGGGGTACGTGAGCTCGAACACGCGAATCCGGCAGTCGGAGGCGAGATCGGCGTCGAGAACGACGAGGTGGTCGTGCTCAGCTCCGAGCTCCACGAGTGCCTCGCCGTACGCCTCGACGACGTACTCGTCGCTCACCTTCGCCTGCATGGGCGCGCCAGAACCGCTCGCCGGCTCGGCTTCGAGCGAGGCGGCCGGCTCTCGGGAAGGAGGCTCGACGGGCTCCACCGGCTCGACCTGGAGCACATCGAGCTCGAGCGTGGCGAGCTGCTCGTCGATCCGGCCGACGAGCTCGGCGGCGGCTCGCTCGAAGTCGTCGTCGCCCGGCGCACCCGCGTGCCAGCGGTAGAAGCCGCCACCCTCGGCGAGCGCCGCCGAGCGCTCCATGAACGAGACACCCTTCCCTTTGATCGTCTGGGCGATGAGCGCCTGCGGGCGGTCGTCCACACCTCGTAGCTCCGCGAATGCCTCGCGCAGCGCCGCATGGTCGTGGCCGTCGCACGAGACGACATGCCAGCCGAAGGCGTCGAGCTTGGCGTCGAGCGAGCCGAGAGCGACGATCTGCTCGGTCGGCTTGTCCGACTGGAGCTCGTTTCGGTCGACGACGACGGTCAGCCGGGACAGCTTGTCGTGGGCAGCCGCTTGGAGCGCCTCCCAGTTCTGCCCCTCCTGCAGCTCCCCGTCGCCCGTCATGACGACCACGCGGCCGCCGAGCCCCAGGCTCCACTTCCCCCAGGCGATTCCCCGTCCTTTGGAGATGCCCATGCCGAGTGAGCCCGAGTTCGCCTCGATCCCGGGCACTCGTACGTCCGGGTGCCCGTCGAGGCCGCCGAGTCTCCGCAAGGCGAGGAGCTTCTCGCGCGGGATCACGCCGAGCGCGAAGAGCGTCGCGTAGAGACCGGGCACATCGTGTCCCTTCGAGGAGAAGAAGACGTCCCGATCCGGATGATCCCAGCCGAGCTCGGCCGTGTTCAGCGCCTCGAAGAGGAGATGGACGAAGAGATCGAGCGCGCTGAAGCTGGATCCGAGATGGCCCGACCCTGCACGCTTGATCGCGACGAGAGTATTCAGCCGGCACATGTCCGCGAGCAGCGCGAGCGCCGCGTCGCGATCGACCCCGGCTGCGCTTACGCGGTCGAACTCGGTCTTCGGGATGAGCTGGAGCTGGAGCACGTCCGGCGGGAAACGCTATCGCGACGGTACGGGAGGCCGGTGCGGCGTCACGACGTCCGCAAGGTCTGCGCCCTCTGCGAGCTCGTCCGTCTTCTCGCACAGGAAGAGCGCCTCGCTCGAGCCGGGCCTGTAGTCGGTGAATCGCCGGACGCTCCTCCACCCCGTCCACGCGAGCTCCATCCGCACCGCCTGGAGCGTCGGCACCGCCTTCGCCTTTCCCGACTCCGGTTGCCAGCGAAGCCGGAGCACGGCGTCGGGTCGAGGGTCGATCGTCGTCTCGAAGAGCATCGTCCCGCCGGATCGAGTCACCCGATTCAGCATCCCGAGCAGCGGAATGTGGTGGATCGAGTGGTAGAGGACGCCGAGGAAAAACACGAGGTCGAATGGCTCGACGTCGAGCAGCTCGCGTGCCTGGCGCAGGTCTCCGTACACGAACCGGTGCGGGCTCTGCAGCTCGCCGACCCAACGCTCGTGGAGGTTCCGGTCGGAGGCGAAGTCCGAGAACACGAGCTCGCTCGGCTCGAGCTCACGGTCGATCCAGTGCGAGTGGAGGCCGTACTTCGGTCCCACCTCGAGCACGCGCGCCCCGCGGAAGCGGGAGACGTCGAGAACGGCGCCGAGCGCCTCGGGCACGATCGTGAGGTCGGGCACGTCGGCGGCGGCGGTCGTCGGCCGCTTGTCCTGGATCGGCCGCGGGTCTTCGACGTACTCGGTGAGCTCGTCCAGCC
>JACCWU010000155.1 GCA_013697465.1 Actinomycetota bacterium
CATCACCGATTGCCCAGGAGGCGAGACAGGAGGTGTAGACGAGCGGCATCGTCCACAGGAGTCCCCGGAGCTGTTGCAGCCAATCGCGCAGGACGAGCACGCCGCCGATGCAGAAGACACCAGCTGGTTGCGCCTGCTCGAGCGTCGGGCACACGTTCGCGAAGCGTGCGCTCTCCCAGATCACCTGGCTCTCACGCCATCTCGGCCACTCCTCGCTCAAGGTGACGACAGACTCTACGGCCATTGGGAACGGGCCGAGCGAAAGGTCCAGGCCGCCAAGATGGAGGGGGCTTTCCCAGTCTGAAGATGAGCCGTACTGAACCGGTACTGGCATGCGACTCGAAAGGCCAGAGCCGAGCGGCAAAAAGTGCCAATTTGCAAGTATTTCTTTGATGGGCCGGGTTGGAATCGAACCAACGACCTTGGGATTAAAAGTCCCCTGCTCTGCCAACTGAGCTACCGGCCCGCGCTGCGTCAGTGTAGAAGCGGGAACGCTCCGGGAGGCGGGGCGTTCGCCCTCTACACTCCGACACGGGCCCCCATCGACTAGCGGCCCAGGTCACAGCCCTTTCAAGGCTGCAGCGCGGGTTCGAATCCCGCTGGGGGCACCTCGGGCGGTTAGCTCAGCTGGTAGAGCACCTGCTTTACACGCAGGGGGTCGCAGGTTCGAGTCCTGCACCGCCCATCCGGCTCCGCGTAGCGATGCCGAACCCCCCGCATGGCGACGGGGGTCAAGTGTGCCAGCCGGTGCCGGAAATCGCGACCAGCGGGCCGAATTTCCGGCACGAGGCCTCGATGAAAAAACGGCATGAATAGGCATTGAGATCTTCGATCTGGCGCGCTACCGTTGCCAACGGCGGTTGCGTTGGGCGAAAGAGCGCGCCGCTAGGTCATGGGGAAGAGCAAGGGAGGGGGCAATGACCACTTTTGGGTGGATCACGGTGATGATCGTGATCGCGGTGGGCGCCGGCATCGGGTGGCTGGCTAAGTAGACACGGCCAAGGCCAGCTTCGCGGGATCATGTTTGCATGTCGCCCGGTACAGACGCGCACCGGACCCAACAGGCTGCGCATGTTCGCGGCGGTACGCCCTTCCGCATGGCTGCACGACGGGGCAGGAGGCGAGATGGAGCGGTAGCGCCTGGGTGTGCTGGAACGACGGCGAGCCGTATCCACGGGCGGCTGCCGTAGCGAGGCTCGGAGACGTGGAGAGGGCGCCGCGCGAAGCGGCGCCCTCCCGGTTGGCGATTACAGCCGGCCCGTGAAGATCGGCCAGCGCGTGGGCAGCGACGGCGCACGGTCTCGAGCCCGTCCACCCGAGGCCGCTCGGCGCTGCAGACCCTGGAACGGGCCGTCGACGGGAAGCGTCGTCCGAAACTCGGGCTTCTTCCGTGCCTTGGTTGCGGCCTCGAACCCGGCCGCGAGCTTGATCAAGGTCGGCTCGCTCCACGCCGTCCCGATGAACGAGATCCCGACAGGCAGACCGAACGCGTCACCCGCGGGGACGTTGATGATTGGGTAGCCCGCGATCGCGGAAGGCGCCGAGCTCGCTCCGAGGAAGTGATCCCCGTTGACGAGGTCGGTGGGCCACGCGGGCGAGCCTGTGGGAGCGACGAGCGCCTGGAGGTTGTTCGCCTTCAGCGTCGCGTCGATGCCGTCTGCACCGCCGAGGCGGCGGGCGTCCAGGAGCGCAGCGTCGTAGGTGGCCTTGTCGAACGGATCCGACTCCGCGAGCTCGAACCACTCCTGGAGGAACCACTTGAGCTCTCTGGCCGCATTCGCCTCGTTGAACGCGATCGCATCGGCGAGCGTCTTGATCGGGACGCCCGTACGGGTTGCGAGGTACGCGTTCAGGTCGCGCTTGAACTCGTAGACGAGAACGACGATCTCGGCCGCGCCGGTCGCGATCTCGTCGATGGTCGGGAGATCGGCCGGATCGACGAGCGTCGCGCCCGCCGCCTTCATCGCCTCGAGCGCGTCCTCGAAGATCCCGTCGGTCTCCTCGCTGTAGCCCGTCACGCCCGACCGCATGACTCCGATGCGCGCGCCCTGCAGGCCATGGGCGTCGAGATACTGGGTGTAGTTCGTCTTGAACTTACCCGCGCTGGCAGCGGTGTCCGGGTCACGGGGATCGACGCCTGTGAGCGCACCGAGGATCGCGGCGGCGTCGGCAACGGTCTTCCCGTGTGGCCCGACGGTGTCCTGGCTGTGTGCGATCGGGACGACTCCCGCCCGACTCGTGAGCCCGACTGTCGGCTTGATGCCGACGACGCCGTTCGCACTAGACGGGCAGACGATCGAGCCATCCGTCTCGGTCCCGAGCGAGCCGGCGGAGAAGGCCGCGGCGACCGCCGCGCCCGAGCCGGAGCTCGATCCGCACGGATTCCGGTCGAGGATGTACGGGTTCCGGGTCTGCCCGCCCTGTCCACTCCATCCGCTCGCGGAATGGAACGAGCGGAAGTTCGCCCACTCGCTCAAGTTGGCCTTGCCGAGGATGATCGCTCCGGCGTCGCGGAGCTTCTTCGCAACCGTGGCGTCGAGCGCGGGCGGCGTGCCGACGAGGGCAAGCGAGCCTGCCGTCGTCGTCATCTTGTCGTGCGTGTCGATGTTGCCTTTGATAAGAACGGGTATGCCATGTAGGGGGCCGCGTACGTGTCCCGCATGCCGCTCGGCGTCGAGAGAACGGGCGATCACCTCGGCATCGGGGTTCAGCTCGAGCACGCTGTTGACGTTCGGCCCCTTGCGGTCGAGGTTCTCGATGCGGGCGAGATACTGCTGCACGAGCGCGTGAGTCGTCAGGCTCCCGCTCGTCATCGCGGCTTGCAGCTCGGCGATCGAGACGTCCTCGAGCCGCTGATGTGGGGACGCGGCTCGGGCTCGCTCGACGAGCGCGCCCGCGACGAGCGGGCCTGCTGCCGCGGCTGCTCCGAGGCGTAGCAGCTTGCCTCGGTCGACCGGTGTGTCGACGAATGAACGTCGTTCCTCCATGCTTCCTCCCTCGCGTGCGTCGGGTCGCGGCGGCTCACCCTCCGGTCCCTCCCCGAGCGCGAATGGGAGTGGCCGGCGGGCTCGTCCCCGCACGGCGAGCCGAGCCTAACGCGCCCCGTGCGCGGGCGCCACCGAGCGGCGGAAGATTTCTACCAGCCGGCGGGCGGAGCGATGTAGACGGCCACGCCGAGGCCGGCGAGCTTGTCGACCACGAGATCGCCGAACGGCGTCACCGTCCGGCCGTCGCCGAAGACGCGGAGCTTCCGGCCCCCGAGACCGGGAACCGAGAACGACGTGCTGGTCGGCGACGTGGAGGTGTTGACCGCGATGACGTAGGTCGCACCGTTGTACCGGCGCACGCCCACGCGGACGGGGTTCTCGGCCGACCAGGTCGCGCTGACGACTGGCCCGAGCAGCGCCGGAGCCAACGCGGCGATGTCGCGGTTGACGAGGCGCACCTCCGTGCGGATGTCCTCGGCCCACCAGTCCGGGAAGTAGCCGATTCCCCGGGCTCCGCCGGCGATGGCGAGCCAGGTCTCGGCCTTCACGATCGCGGGGGTGGGATCCTGGTTCGCGCGACAGTGCTCCATCGGCCCGGCCTCGATCCACTGGAAGGTGGGCTTTCCTTTCGCGAGCTGCACGAGCTCGCGCTGCATCCAGTAGACGTTGTCGATCTGCGCGACGGTGCAGCGTACCTCGACGGGGTAGGTGTCGAAGCCGATCACGTCGGCGCGCTCGATGAATCCCGGATAGATGTCCTTGCCGTTCGGAGGCGGCGCGGCGCGGTTGGAGAAGTGGTCGGTCAGCGTCAGGAAGGTCACGCGACCGTCGGCCTTCGGCCTGGGCAGGTTCGCCGCGTTGCCGACCGAGACGTCGGCCTCGTCGGGCAGGTGCCAGCCCACTAGGCCGGGGCCCGAGATACCGGGCGTCTTGGCATCGACGGTGGAGGCGGCGCGGCCCGCCAGCTTCTCGAACTGCACGTCAGGACCGGTGCAGTCCACTCCGAGGAAGACGTTGATGCCGGCGCCGATGCTCGTCGGGTAGTACGTCGGACACTGGCGCCAGACCATCCGCGGGAAGAACGCGACGCCGTTCAGCCTCAGCGGGGCCGACGCGCCGAGTGGCGGTGTGGGCGTGGAGCCCGTAGGCGGTGTCGCACCGGGATTGACACCGGGTGGAACAGCCGGGTTCAGGATGAAGGGCGAGGTGCCGGAGGCGGTCGTGTCTGCGGGAGTCGGGGCGACGGTCGCGGCGACTGACCCCGGCCAGGAGTCCGTGCGAAAGGAGCCACGATCCTCTGCGCGCATGCCGTTTCGCCACCGAGCCACTACGCGGAAGCGGTAGGTCGTCGCGGGCTCGAGCCCCGCAAGGGTCGTGCGGTCGGTGAGCGCACCGTGCGTCACCTTCGTCGCCGACCAGATGCCGTAGCGGTCGTCGAGCCCGACCTCGAGGACGACACGGGCAGCCTGCTCTGCGTGCCATTTGACGACGGCCGAGAACGGGGCCGCCTGCACGCTCACCACGCTGACCGCGGGCGAACGAGCCGCTTGGGCGCCTCCGAGCGCGAGCGCACCGAGCGCAC
>JACCWU010000195.1 GCA_013697465.1 Actinomycetota bacterium
CTCCTGGCCGGACGGTATCGAGGTCCGTGTGCGGATGGGGCTGCACACCGGTGAGCCGCGTCCGACCGGAGAGCGATACGTGGGCTTCGGCGTGCACCGCGCGGCGCGAATCGGAGCGGTGGGCCACGGCGGTCAGATCCTGCTCTCCAACGCGACGCGGGAGCTGGTGGAGGACGAGCTTCCACCCGACGCGCACGTCCGCGAGCTCGGGACGTTCGCGCTCAAAGACGTCGATCGGCCCGAGCGGCTCTTCCAGCTCGAGATCGAAGGTGCTCCGAGCACGTTTCCACCGCTTCGGGCGCAACGAGTCGCGCGACCCCGCAGCGTGCCGCGTCGGCCTCTCGTCCTCGGTCTCCTCGCGCTCGCTGTGGCGGCGGCGGTTGGCTCGACGTTCGCCTTCGCCCTGGACGGATCGGACGGCGCTCCGTCCGGCGTGGCCGAGTCGGGCGGACAGATTCTCGCGGTCGACGCCACGAATGGGACGGTCTCACGTCGGATCTCGGCCGGTCGGACGCCGACCGCGATCGCTGCGGCCGAAGGCTCCGTGTGGGTCGTCGATGCAGATGCGCGCACCCTGATCCTCTTCGACGAAGCCTCCAGCGCCGTCGAGACGCTTTCCACGGGTGCGACGCCGACGGACGTCGTCGCGCGTCCCGGCGCGGTTTGGGTCGGGAACGGCGAACGGATCGAAGGATCTCAGTTCATCGGCCCGGTTGCGACGGCAGTCGTCCGGCTCGATCCTGCGACCCGGACGGAGAGAGCGCACGTCAGGCTTCCCGCGAAGGTCGGCGACCTGTCGAACCTGCTCGAGAATCACCTCGCGGTCGCCGACGGCTCGCTCTGGGCGGTCACGCCCAACTACTCGGTCGTCCGTATCGACGGCGCGTCGGGAGCGATCACGGCGACGAGCAAGGCGGTTCGGGCGATCGCTGTCGCTGCAGGCGGCGGAGGCGTATGGGTTCTCGGAGCGGACGGCGATGTCGTTCGGCTACACGAGCGAACCGCGCGCGTCGTCGCGCGGGTGAAGATTCCGGCCTCCGTCATCTCGATCTCGGTGGGAGACGATGCCGCCTGGGTCACCTCGGGCGATGGGAAGCTGTGGCGCATTGCCACGGGGCCATCTCCCAACGTGGGGTCGATCGATCTCGCCCTGGGTATTGCGGATCTAGCGGTCGGCGCCGGCGCTGTCTGGGTCCTCAATCCTCTCGCGGGCACGCTCACGCAGGTCGATCTCGACACCGTGACCGTGTCGGGCACGATCGAGCTCGAGGGAATTCCACGCTCCGTGGCAGTGGACGGAGACACCGTTTGGGTCGCCGTAGTCGCAGGTCTCGGTGCCGCCGTAACGGAGGAGGTTTCGGGGATCACCTCTCTCCCCGCCACGGTCTGCGAGCCGGTCCTGGCCGGGGGCGGAGAGAAGGCGGACATGCTCGTGGTGTCGGATCTCCCTCTGCAAGGCGGCGTTCAGGTCATGACGACCCAGATGGCACAGGCCATCGCATTCGTCATGCGCGAGCGCAACTTTCGTGCCGGCCGGTTCCGGTTTGCGTACCAGTCCTGCGACGACTCGATCGCGAGCACCGGGCTGTACGACGATGCGAAATGTGAGGCCAACGCACGCGAGTACGCGCGAAACGAAGACGTCATCGGCGTCATCGGTCCGTTCAACTCCGGCTGCGCGATTGCTGCGCTTCCGACGCTGAACCGTGCCCCCAACGGGCCGCTGGCGATGGTTTCCCCCCTCAACTCGTTCGTCGGCGTGACTCGAGGTGGTCCAGGCATCGATCCCACGCTTCCGGCGTCTCTCTATCCGACGGGCCGCCGCAACTACGTTCGCGTCTACCCGACAGACGACCTCCAAGGCGCCGCGCTTGCGCTCTTCGCCCGTGAGCGTGGTCGGAAGCGCGTGTTCGTGCTCGACGACGGCGACGTGAACTACGGCGGCCTGATGGCAACCGGCTTCGCGACATCGGCGCGCAGGCTCGGCCTCGAGGTCGTCGGCCGTGACAGCTGGGACCCGCAGGCGGGGAGCTACGCGAACATCGCGGCGCGGGTGGCGCAGTCCGGCGCGACGGCCGTCTTCGTCGGCGGATTGATCGACTCCAACGCTGCCCGGGTCGTTCGAGACCTCCGCGATCGCCTCCGCCGGACGGTCGACATCATGGGCCCTGACGGTCTCCAGCCGCTCCTGCTCGTGGAGCAAGCCGGCAGGGCCGCTCTCGGTACGTACGTAGCCCTGGGCGGGGTCGTGACCGAGCGGCTGCCGCGTGCCGGTACCCGATTTGTCGAGCGGTTCGCGCAGACGCAAGGGGGAGCCGAGATCGAGCCGTCTTCCGTGTACGCGGCCCAGGCGACCGAGGTGCTCCTGGACGCGATCGCCCGCTCGGATGGATCACGCGCCTCCGTCGTCCAGGAACTCTTCCGATCGCAGGTCAGGGGAGGACTGCTGGGCTCGTTCGGTTTCGACGTGAACGGAGACATCACCGAGAGCCCCGTCACCATCCTTCGCGTAGACAGCGGGCGCGGGTCACAGGCCATCCAGAGCGTCGAGGGAGCAACCGTCGCACGCGTCGTGCGTCCACGGGCGGGCCTGGTGCGCTGACACCCCGCAGTAAGGACTCTGGCGTCCTCGATCCGCGCTACCTCAGGCGCGCTCTCATCGCGGTCAGCTGTACCCGAGTGGCTCGCGGTCGGAGGTGCATTCGTCTGGGCGACTAGACTCGCGACCCGTGGCAGCCCCGAAGCGCTTTCCCGAGCGAGACGAGATCGCAGCGGTTCGCGCTACGACCGAGTCCCTCGACGCCGGGAGCGAGCTTGATGACACGCGGCGGCTGGCCGGCCGCGTGATGGCTCGTCGGGAGATGGGGAAGCTCGTCTTCCTCGACCTCGTCGACCGCTCCGGGCGCATCCAGCTCATGTGCGACACCGGTCGGACCGGTGACGTGGACGTCCACCTCGGCGACGTGGTCGGCGTCTCCGGGAAGCCCGCAAAGTCACGCCGCGGCGAGCCGTCGCTCGCGGTCGACGAGCTCGAGCTCCTCTCGCGCAACCGGAGCTCGCTCCCGGACACGTTCCACGGGCTCACCGACGTCGAGACGCGATACCGCAAGCGCTATCTCGACCTGCTCACGAACGAGGAGACCCGCGATGTCTTTCTCCTTCGAGCACGCATCGTCTCCGCGGTTCGCCGCTACCTCGACAGCGAAGGCTTCGTCGAGGTCGAGACGCCGATCCTCCAGCCTCGCTACGGCGGAGCTTTCGCGTTGCCGTTCGTCACCCGCTCGAGCGAGCTCGATACCGACCTCTATCTGCGCATCGCGACGGAGCTCTATCTCAAGCGCCTGATCGTCGGCGGGCTCGAGCGCGTGTACGAGATCGGGAAGGACTTCCGCAACGAGAGCGTCTCCTACAAGCACCAGCCCGAGTTCACGATGCTCGAGTGGTACGAGGCCTACGCCGACTACCTCGACACGATGGAGCGGATCGAACGGCTCGTGGAGCAGGTCGCGAACGAGGCTCTCGGGACGACGCGCGTGACGTTCAGGGGGAACGAGATCGAGCTGAAGGCCCCGTGGAAGCGGATCCGCTTCATCGACGCGCTCGAGAAGCTCGAGCTTTGGACGCGCGACGCGGGCGAGCTGCGCGCCTGGCTCGAGGAGCGAGGCGTCGATACGGGTGCCGACAAGGACTGGCCCCAGCTCGTCGACCACGCGTTCAGCCACTTCGTGGAGCCGACTCTCGTCCAGCCGACGATCGTCCACGACTACCCGGTTGAGCTCTCGCCGTTCGCGCGCTCGACGAATGACGACCCCTCGCTCACCGAGCGCTTCGAGTACTTCGCCGGGGGAATGGAGCTCGGAAACGCGTTCACCGAGATCAACGACGCCGAGGAGCAGCGCCAACGATTCGACCAGCAGTCGGAGCACGTCCTCGGTGAGCGCGGCGACCCCGACTACGTCGAAGCACTGTCGTACGGGATGCCACCGACGGGTGGTCTCGGGCTCGGCATCGACCGGCTGACGATGCTCCTCTCGGGCCGCGAGACGATCCGCGACGTGATCCTGTTCCCCGCCCTGCGGCAAGGTTAGTACTACGGAACGGCGGCGGTGGGCGCGGAGATCGCGCCTCCGGAGCCCACCGAGCTCGTCGCGATGACGAGAACGCGCAGAGTCGAGCGCGAGTCGCCGGCCGCGACGGTGTAGGTGGCTGCTGTGGCGCCCGCGAGGTCGAGGCAGGCGCCTCCCGAGGCGTCGCAGCGACGCCACTGATACGCGAACGCCGTCGGAGCTCCCGCCCACGTGCCGGTATCCGCGGTCAGCGTCCCGCCCACGGCCGGCGTTCCGGAAATCACGGGGAGCACGGTGCTCGTCGGCGAGCCTGACGGGCCTGCGACGACGGCCGTGGGAGCCGAGCTCGAGGTGGCGCTGCCGAGAAGGTTCGTTCCGGTGACGGTGACCCGGACCGTCGACGCGAGATCCCCCGTGGCGAGGGTGTAGCTCGTGCCCGTCGCTCCGGAAATCGCGACGCATCCCGCTCCGGCGGTGTCGCAGCGCTCCCACTGATACGTGAACGCCAGCTGGTCGCCGGTCCACGTCCCGCGGCTTACGGAGAGAGCCTGTCCCGGCTGGGCGACTCCGGTGAGCGCGGGCGCGAGTGTGTTGACCGGAGCGAGCCCGGCTCGAATCCGGGCCACTGCAACTCGTGCGAGACGGTCGGTGTCGGCCGGGAACACCTTGCCGCCCGGCATGCCGAAGAGACCGATGCCGACGAGTACACGGTCGAAACGCAGGAATGCGAGCTCGAAGGGGAACCACAATCCGCTCACCCTCAGACGCAGCGGGACGACCAGGGTGCCGTGCCCGATCTTGGGGCGGCGGATCTTTCCTACGCGGATGTCTTTCGAGTCGATGCCTTCCTCGGCGAAGATGGCCCTGAACAGGCTCACGCCCTGCTTCCCGCGGAGGAGCGCGGCCAGGAGAGCGAACTCCTGCTGCGCAGCCGCGGGCGTCCGAACGACGTCGAGGCTTTCGTATGCGCCGATCAGACGCGTCCGCCCGAGCCGTCCGCCCCGAACCTCGAACTCGCGCTCGTACGAAGCTACGAAGTCCGGGTCGCGCTTATATCCCTGGCTGTCGACCCGGGTGCCTGCCGGGAAGTCGGACACGGCGAGCGACATGGCGGCGAGGTCGGGAGAGCCGGGCGGCCTGGAGGCGTTCGGCGCTGCGCCCGCCGCCGAAGCGACCACGGACGCCACGACCAAGGCGATCAAGAGTGCGGTGCGTCCTCGAACGGTCACCGCGCTGAGTATCTGCGCCTCTTCGTCGACCGTCAACGGTTCGGCTCGAGCCGCCTGGGCACTATGTGGCCGCGACCGGCTTCCAACTGAGCTTCGCCCCGTCCGAGCCCTCGTGATCGGCTGTGATGGGAACGTTCTCCTCCGGATGCGCGTCACGGTGCTCTCGAAACCACGCAACCGCGCGCGCAATCCCTTCGTCGAGCGGCACCTGCGGGTCGTATCCGAGGAGCTCGCGGGCCTTCGAGAGATCCGCGACGTAGTGCGTCACCTCGCCGAGCAGCGAGGGTGCCATGGTCATTCGAGGCTCGACGCCGAGCTCCGCAGCGACCCTTTCGGCGCAATGGACGAGGGTGTTGCCCTGCCCGTAGGCGAGATTGATCGTGTGGTTGACGACCCGGCCTTCGGCGAGCGCTTCGATGCCTCGCACGATGCCCTCCACGCAGTCGTCGACGTACGTGAAGTCCAACGTCTTGTCGCTCCCGCCGTAGACGGTGATCGGCTCGCCGCGAAGCATCGAGTGGATGAAGAGCGGGATAACCCGGACCATCCGGTTCAGGTCGTTGTCGAAGCGCCCGTACACGTTCGAGAAGCGGAAGACGAGGTACGGAAGCCCGTAGCAGCGGGCGTAGGAGTAGATGAACGCCTCACCGGCGATCTTGGACGCCGAGTAGGTGCTCTCCGCGAACGCGAAATCGGCAACTTGCTCGTCGTACGCCTCGAACCGGTGCACGTCGCCGTACACCTCGCGGCTCGACGAGAACACGATCGGGATGTGCCGTTGCCGGGCGTACTCGAGGACGTTGAAGGTCATCACCGCGTTCTCGAGAGCCCGGTGCGGCTGCCGTACGAGCTGGTGAACCTTCGCGTGGGCGGCGAGATGAACCACGACGTCGGCTTCGGGGTACTCCACGCCGTTGATCCCGCCCGGAAACGGTGCATAGTGTCCGGCGAGATCTTGGAGCAGGTAGCGGAACTCGTCAGTCCACGTGTTCTGGCGCTTGTCGACGCCGAAGACCTCGTGACCGTCCTCGTGCAACCGCAGTCCCAGATTGGTCCCGATCTGACCCGACGATCCGGTCAGCAGGATCTTCATGCAGCACGTCCGCCCACAGCGCGAGAAGGGTACCGGCCTCGGCGGGCGAACCCACCGGCGACGTCGCTGTGACGAGACCCGTCGGCTACGATCAGACCTGCACCTTCGACCCGGAGTGCGGCAAACCCGTCGGCCTCCGGAAGCGAATAAGCGGAAAGGAGGGTCGAAGGCGTTGTTCGAGCGATTCACCGAGAGGGCACGACAGGTAGTCGTTCTCGCCCAGGACGAGGCGAGGGCGCTCAAGCACAACTACATCGGCACGGAGCACATCCTGCTCGGGCTGCTGCGTGAGGAAGAGGGGCTTGCCGCGCGCGTCCTCGAGTCGCTCGACATCACGGTGGAGGAGGTTCGCGCCCAGGTGGCGCGCATCGTCGGCCAGGGCGACGAGGTCACCACCGGCCAGATTCCGTTCACCCCACGTGCCAAGAAGGTGCTCGAGCTCGCGCTGCGCGAGGCTCTCTCCCTCGGACACAACTACATCGGCACCGAGCACATCCTGCTCGGGCTCGTGCGCGAGAACGAAGGCGTCGCCGCACGAATCCTGCTCGACTTCGACGCAGATGCGGAAAAGATCCGCAACGAGATCATCCGCATGCTCTCCGGCCCGGGACGCCGCCAGGCTGGCGCTGGAGCTCCACCTGGCGAGAAGACGAAGAGCTCGAAGCTCCTCGACCAGTTCGGCCGCAACCTGACGAAGGCAGCCGTCGAAGGGAAGCTCGACCCGGTCGTCGGCCGCCAGACCGAGATCGAGCGCGTGATGCAGATCCTGTCCCGCCGTCAGAAGAACAACCCGGTGCTCATCGGCGAGCCCGGAGTGGGGAAGACGGCCGTGGTCGAGGGCCTCGCGTCCCGTATTTCCGCGAGCCAAGTGCCCGAGATCCTCAAGGGCAAGCAGATCTACACGCTAGACCTCGCCGCGCTCGTCGCCGGCTCGAAGTACCGCGGCGAGTTCGAGGAGCGCCTGAAGAAGGTCATGAAGGAGATCATGCAGCGCGGCGACATCATTCTCTTCATCGACGAGCTCCACAACCTCGTCGGCGCCGGTGCCGCCGAGGGCGCGATCGATGCGGCTTCGATCCTCAAGCCCGCGCTCGCACGAGGCGAGATCCAGACGATCGGCGCGACCACGCTCGACGAATACCGGAAGTACCTCGAGCGAGACGCCGCGCTCGAGCGGCGCTTCCAGCAGGTGCGCGTCGAGGAGCCCACGATCGACGAGACGGTGCTGATCCTGCGCGGACTTCGCGACCGCTACGAGGCGCACCACCGCTGCAAGATCACGGACGACGCGCTGCACGCCGCCGCCGTCCTCGCCGACCGCTACATCCAGGACCGGCACCTGCCGGACAAGGCGATCGACCTCATCGACGAAGCCGGCTCGCGCATCCGCATCGCCACCATGTCCGCGCCCCCGCGCTACCGCGAGCTCGAGGAGGAGATCGACAAGGTGCGCGCCGACAAGGAAGCGTCGATCGAGGCCCAGGAGTTCGAGAAGGCAGCGCAGCTCCGCGACAAGGAGCGCAAGCTCTCCCAGAAGAAGAAGGAGCTCGAGGAGAACTGGCGCACCGAGGAGTCGGAGGAGCAGCCCGAGGTGGGCGAGGACGAGATCGCCGACATCGTCTCGATGTGGACCGGCATTCCCGTCTTCAAGCTCACTGAGGCCGAGTCCGAGCGGCTCGTCCGGATGGAGGACGAGCTCCACAAGCGCGTCATCGGGCAGCACCAGGCGATCGTGGCCGTCTCCAAGGCGATCCGGCGGGCGCGCGCGGGGATCAAGGATCCGAAGCGGCCGACCGGCTCGTTCATCTTCCTCGGCCCGTCAGGGGTCGGGAAGACCGAGCTCGCGCGCACGCTCGCCGAGTTCCTCTTCGGCGACGAGGACATGATGATCCAGGTGGACATGTCGGAGTACATGGAGAAGCACTCCGTGTCCCGGCTCGTCGGCTCTCCGCCCGGATACGTCGGCTACGACGAGGGTGGCCAGCTCACCGAGGCCGTCCGCCGCAAGCCGTACTCCGTCGTCCTGCTCGACGAGATCGAGAAGGCGCACCCGGACGTGTTCAACATCCTCCTCCAGATCCTCGAGGACGGGAAGCTCACCGACTCGCAGGGGCGGAAGGTCGACTTCCGCAACACGATCGTGATCATGACCTCGAACCTGGGCGCTGCGCAGATCTCGAAGAATCAGACGCTCGGCTTCTCGATCGGCGACGAGGCCGGGCTCTCGTACGACGAGATGAAGGAACGCGTGATGTCGGAGCTCAAGAAGGTGTTCCGGCCGGAGCTCCTGAACCGGATCGACGAGGTCATCGTCTTCCACAAGCTCGAGAAGTCCGAGATCCTCCAGGTCGTCGATCTGCTCATGAAGCGCGTGCGCGAGGAGATGGCCAAGCACGGCACCGTGATCGAGCTCACGACCGAGGCTCGCGAGCTGCTCGTCGAGCAGGGCTACGACCCCGCGATGGGAGCACGACCGCTGCGCCGCGCGATCCAGAGGCTGATCGAGGACCCGCTCGCGGACTTCATCCTCGGCCGCGAGCTCTCGCTCTCCTCGACGATCGTCATCGACCGCCGCGAGAACCCGGTCGAGGACGAGTCGCTCATCGATATCAAGATCATCGAGGGCACGCCCGTCCCGGCGACCGTCGGCGGTCCCGAAGAAGCGCTCGAGAGCGACGACTCGCCCGACGAGTCGGCTACCGAAGACTAAGTCGCAGCCGTCGAGCGGCGTAGGCTCGACGGAGCCGCCCAGGAGCGGAGCGCCGGCTTTGCCGGCGCGTGAGCGGGCATGACTACCACTTGGCGTTCGGCTCGTCAGCGGTCGAGTCCGGCCGCCCGGGCTTGGCCGATCCGGCGGGCTGGGGCTCGGGTCGCCACGCGGAGTGGACGTCGATCTCGTCCGACCGCGAGCCAAGCCAGTCGATGAACGTCCCAACTGCGACGACGGCTGCGAGCGCGACACCGAGATAGCTCGCCCAGGTCGAATCCGCGTCTCGCAGGTTCTTCACGACCGCCAGCAGGAAGACGAGGCCACCCAAGATCAGGGGCACCCGATCCCAGCGACTGTCGAGCAGCAGCTCCGTGTCGGTCTCCCGGATGGCCACGATCGCGAGCAGCACGAGCGTGAGGAGGCCGATGAGAAGTCCCCAGAAATCCCATCCGTCTTGACCTTGGCTCACGTCGACATTCGGCCCGAAGTCGAGCTCTATCGTCTGCCAGGTCAGAAAGAGGTCGATGAAGAGGAGGGCGCCGGCCGCGATCACGAGCTTCGTTCCCGTCGAGAAAGCAGCGATCCTGTCCAACGTGGCTCCTTGGGTCGGAGAGTGCTGACGGCGTGTTCGACCGCGCCTCCCCATTGTCGGGCGACTGTGTCGCTCTGTCGAGCCTAGCGCTCAGCGCGGCCGGCAGAGCGGGTCGCGGGCGAGGAGCTTCGCCTGCTTCTCGTCCGCGGCGAGGTCGAACGCCCGGCCGTAGGTTTTCGGCGGGGCTCCCTCCCAGAAGACGTCCGGAAGCACTCCTGGGCCGCTGACGCTCATTCGGTAGCGCTCGCCCATCCCGGACGGCCGCGGCCCGTGCGGGTAGAACCCGTAGCAGAACCCGCCGCTTCCGATGTGGCTCAGGAATCCGTTCTCCCGCTGCCAGCCGGGGCCATACGCCGAGTTTAGCGTGTCCACGTAGAGGTTGCGACCGAAGCCGTCTAGGGGCACGCCGGCGGGAGTGGAGGCAAACCCGTGGACACCCCGGCCACGCCAGGAGAAGCGCCCGTAGAGCGAGTGGAATCGTCCGTAGGCCCAGCCGATCCCGACCTCCAGCCTCGGGATCGGTCCGTTCCAGTGTGAAAGCCGTAGCTCCCAGTCGTCGCGCGTTCCGGTCGCCGGCATTCCGTAGTTCCGAAGACCGCGCTGCCAGCTCTGTAGCGCCCAGAACGAGCCGTCCGGCGCGCGACAGGCGGCGACGAGCCAGGCGAGACGGACGCGCGCGGGTCGACAGGCATCGGCGAACCCGTTCCAGACGCCGCGCCCGAACGAGCGCCAACCGCCCGAGTAGTCCACGCGGAACGCGACCTGCCGGCGCTTCTCGGTCGGGTGGATCGCATTCACAGCACCCCAGGCGAGAACATGGCGAGTCCGGCCCTGCACCCGGTATGTGAGCATCGCGCGGCCCGTGCGGTCGACCGCGAGCTTCACCGCCGTCGCGTCGCGCGCGATGAGCTGAGAGGCCTCCGCTGCGGGGACGAGCCAGCAGGCGGTTGCGGCCGCCACGACGACCAGCGTCGTACGAGATCTCCTCGACACCTGAGTCGATCGTCGGTTCGGCACGGCGGTCTCCATGTCCCGCTCGCGGGGGATTCGCGTCTCGACGGCCAAGCGGCGTTTAGGGTAGCGACGTGGGCGTCACCATTCGCCACGCTCAACCTTCCGACTACGGACGCGTCATCCAGCACGTCAACGCCTGGTGGGACGGGCGGGAGATGGCGCCGATCCTGCCGCAGCTCTTCTTCGTCCACTTCGAGGGCACGAGCTTCGTCGCCGACGGGGAGGATGGGCACCTCGCCGGATTTCTCGTCGGCTTCTTCTCGCAGACCGATCCGACTGACGCCTACGTCCACTTCTTGGGCGTCGCGCCCGACCTGCGAGGCTCGGGTCTCGGGCGCGACCTATACGAGCGTTTCTTCGCAGCGGCGCGTGAGCACGGGTGCACGACTGTCCGCTGCGTCACGTCGCCGGCCAACCAGGACTCGCGAGCCTTCCACGAGGCTCTCGGGTTCGAGGTCGACCGGCTCGCGACGGATTACGACGGTCCCGGTGAGGACCGGGTGCTTCTCGCCAAGCGGCTCTAAGCCTCGCGATCCCTGTGCGGCTCCTCGGGAGTGCGCGGCTCGTCGGACGGCGAGTCCACGACATCCGGTCCCGCGTACGGCTCGCCGGCCGGCGCGGCGGGCTCCGTCGAGACCGGGGGCGGCGGTGGCGCCGGGGTCGTCGGCGGGGGGGCGGACGCAGAGGTCGAGCTGTCCGCGATGCTTCTCGTCGGCATCTCGCTCCGAAGCGTGTCCATGCCTCCCGCCGCCTGAATCTCGAGCCACGCGCCGACGACGATCGCCGCGGCAAAGATGATGCCGAGAACGCTCCAGAAGCTCGAGTAGTCGTCAGTCAGGTTCTTGAGCACGGCGAAAACGAGGATGAGCACGGCGAGAACAGCGCCGATCATCGCCGCCGAGAACGGGATCGGGATGTCCACTCCGGCGAGTCGCGCGACAAGCCAGGCAATGAGGACGAGCGTCAGCAAGCCCATGACGACACCCCAGAACCCGTGCCACGCGTTCTGACCGACGTCGACCGGTCCAACATCGACCGACTGCCAGTTGAAGAACGTGGAGATGAGCAGCAGGACGCCTCCCACGAGCATGAGCTGCATTCCGCGCCCCATTGCAT
>JACCWU010000206.1 GCA_013697465.1 Actinomycetota bacterium
CTGCGCGCCCGCGCGATCAGCATCGCGACCACAAGGGTCGCCACGACGGCAGTGGCGGCAACGCCTGCAGTCAGCATTCCGCGCCGGTCATCGACTCACTGTAATTCGACGGAGGCGTTCTACGCCCTCGTCTTTGCTACCATCCCGCGGCCCGGTTGGCGGGCACCGCATGCCCGCCGCCCCTTCTGTGTGAAGACGTCGACAACCATTTCGTAGGAGCAGCGTGCCCACCGTCAATCAGCTCGTCCGCAAGGGCCGAAGCGCCCCCAAATCGAAGACGAAGACACCCGCGTTGCGCGGCGCCCCGCAGAAGCGAGGGGTCTGCACGCGCGTGATGACGCAGACGCCGAAGAAGCCGAACTCGGCGCTCCGCAAGGTCGCACGTGTGCGCCTGACGAACGGGATGGAGGTGGGCGTCTACATCCCCGGCGAGGGGCACAACCTCCAGGAGCACTCGGTCGTGCTCGTTCGTGGTGGCCGCGTCAAGGACCTCCCGGGCTATCGGTACAAGGTGATCCGCGGTGGACTCGACTCGTCCGGCGTCCAGGATCGCCGTCAGGCCCGCTCCAAGTACGGCGCGAAGAAGCCGTAGGGAGAGCCATGCCGCGCCGCGCAGAGATCCAGCTCCGCCAGCCTGATGCCGACGCCGTTCACGGTTCCGTTCTCGTCTCCCAGCTCGTCAACCGGCTGATGCTGGACGGGAAGAAGTCGACCGCCGAGGCCATCGTCTACGACGCGCTCGCGATCGCGGCGGAGAAGGCGGGAAAGCCCGAGCTCGAGGTGCTCGAGCAAGCGGTCAAGACGGTCACGCCCGTGTTGGAGGTGCGCTCGCGGCGGGTCGGTGGCGCCAACTACCAGGTGCCCGTCGAAGTGCCGCAACGCAGGGCGCGCACGCTGGCGCTCCGCTGGATCGTCCAGAACGCGCGCGACCGCCGTGAGAAGGGGATGCCGCAGAAGCTCGCCGGCGAGCTCGTCGACGCGCTGGCGCAGCAGGGCGGCGCATACAAGAAGAAAGACGACATCTACCGAATGGCGCAGGCCAACAAGGCCTTCGCGCACTATCGCTGGTAGGGGTCGACATGACGACTGTAGCCACGCCTGTCGCGCTGGACCGTGTCCGGAACATCGGGATCATGGCGCACATCGATGCAGGAAAGACGACGACGACCGAGCGGATCCTCTACTACACGGGTCGCACCCACAAGATGGGAGAGGTGCACGAGGGCGCCGCCACGATGGACTGGATGGCGCAGGAGCAGGAACGCGGCATCACCATCACGTCGGCGGCGACGACCGCGTTCTGGCGTGACTTTCGGATCAACATAATCGATACGCCCGGGCACGTGGACTTCACCATGGAAGTCGAGCGAAGCCTGCGCGTCCTCGACGGAGCAGTGGCCGTCTTCGACTCCGTGGCCGGTGTTCAGCCGCAGTCCGAGACGGTCTGGCGTCAGGCCGATCGCTACCGCGTGCCGCGGATCGCGTTCATCAACAAGATGGATCGCGTCGGCGCAGACTTCGACGCGGCCGTGCAGTCGATGCGCGACCGGCTGGGAGCGAAGCCCGTCCCGATCCAGCTTCCCGTAGGGGAGGAGGATGCGTTCTCGAGCATCGTCGACATCGTCGAGATGAGGGCGATCTCCTACTCGAACGCGCTCGGCACGGAGTTCTCGATCGAGGCGATCCCTGCCGAGCTCCAGGCACGCGCCGAAGAGCTCCACCATGCGCTCATCGACGCAGTCGCCGAGTTCGACGACGAGCTGACCGAGACGTATCTCGAGGACGAGAGCGCGGTGACGCCTGACATGATCCGGCGCGCGCTCCGCACCGGGACGCTGGCCGGGCAGGTGACGCCCGTTCTCCTCGGCTCGGCGTTCAAGAACAAGGGCGTGCAGCTTTTGCTCGACGCGGTCATCGACTACCTGCCGAGCCCGGTGGACATTCCGCCCGTGCAGGGCGTCGATCCCAAGGATGCGGAGGAGACCACTCGCCCGCCCGCGATCGACGCCCCCTTCTCGGCTCTCGCGTTCAAGGTCATGACCGACCCGTACGTCGGCAAGCTGACGTACTTCCGGGTCTACTCCGGACAGGTCAAAGCCGGCGACCGCGTCCTCAACACGACGACGGGCAAGACCGAGCGCATCGGTCGCATCCTGCAGATGCACGCGAGCCACCGCGAGGAGCGGGAGGAGATCACCGCCGGGGAGATCGCCGCCGCAGTCGGCCTCAAGTTCACGACGACGGGCGATACGCTCGCCATCGAGTCCGATCCGATCGTCCTCGAGTCGATGGCGTTTCCCGACCCGGTGATCTCGGTCGCGATCGAGCCGAAGACGAAGGGTGACCAGGACAAGCTCGCGACCGCGCTCCAGCGGCTCGCCGAGGAGGATCCGACGTTTCGCGTCTCGACGGACGACGAGACGGGGCAGACGATCATCTCCGGCATGGGTGAGCTCCACCTCGAGATCATCGTGGATCGCCTCCTGCGCGAGTTCCGGGTCGAGGGTAACGTCGGCCGTCCTCAGGTCTCGTACCGCGAGACGATCGGGCGTGCGGTCGAGAAGATCCAGGGGCGCTTCGTTCGACAGACCGGCGGTTCGGGTCAGTACGGAGACGTCGTCATCAACCTCTCCCCGCAGGAGCCGGGCGCGGGCTACGAGTTCGTCGACAAGATCGTCGGCGGCAAGATCCCGCGTGAGTACATCCGCCCCGTAGACCAGGGCATCCAGGAGGCGATGACGTCCGGCATCCTCGCGGGGTTCCCCGTTGTCGACATCAAGGTCGAGCTCGTCGACGGCTCGTACCACGACGTCGACTCGAGCGAGCGCGCGTTCAAGATCGCCGGCTCGATGGCGTTCAAGGAGGCGATGAAGCGCGCAAAGCCGAAGCTCCTCGAGCCGGTCATGGCGGTTGAGGTCGTAACCCCGGAGGAGTACGTCGGCGACGTGATTGGTAACCTGAATGGACGTCGTGGCCGGGTCGACCAGCTCGAGCCGGTCGGCGGGTCGCAGTCGGTCCGCGCGAGCGTCCCGCTCGCGGAGATGTTCGGCTACGCGACCGACCTGCGCTCCATGTCGCAGGGCCGAGCAACGTTCACCATGCAGTTCGACCGCTACGAAGAAGTACCGGCCTCAGTTTCCGACGAAATTGCGGTCAGAGAGACAGGCTAGGAAACACTTTCCTAGCCCGATTTTTCCGGAGGAGCAAATGGGTAAGCAGAAGTTCGAGCGCAGCAAGCCGCACGTCAACGTCGGCACGATCGGTCACATCGACCACGGTAAGACCACGCTCACGGCCGCGATCACGAAGGTGCTCGCGGACTCGGGCACGAACACGTCTGCGACGTCGTTCGACGAGATCGACAAGGCTCCCGAGGAGCGACAGCGCGGCATCACGATCAACACGGCCCATGTCGAGTACGAGACGTCGAACAGGCACTACGCGCACGTCGACTGCCCTGGTCACGCCGACTACATCAAGAACATGATCACGGGCGCCGCCCAGATGGACGGCGCGATTCTCGTCGTCTCCGCGGCCGACGGCCCCATGCCGCAGACACGCGAGCACATTCTCCTCGCCCGTCAGGTCGAGGTACCTTCGATTGTCGTCGCGCTGAACAAGGCGGACATGGTCGACGATCCCGAGCTCCTCGAGCTCGTGGAGATGGAAGTCCGCGAGCTGCTTTCGAAGTACGAGTTCCCGGGCGACGACATTCCGGTCATCCAGGTCTCGGCGCTCAAGGCGCTCGAGGGCGACCCCGAGTGGACGCCGAAGATCCTCGAGCTGATGGAGGCTGTCGACACCTATATCCCCGAGCCCGTTCGCGACGTCGACAAGCCGTTCCTCATGCCGATCGAGGACGTCTTCACGATCACCGGCCGCGGCACCGTCGTGACCGGCCGCATCGAGCAGGGCAAGATGACCGTCGGCGAGGAGATCGAGATCGTCGGGATCCACCCCCAGGTCGAGAAGACGGTGGTCACCGGCCTCGAGATGTTCCAGAAGACGCTCGACTACGCGCAGGCTGGCGACAACGCGGGCGCACTGCTCCGCGGGATCAAGCGCGAGGACGTCGAGCGCGGGCAGGTGCTCGCCAAGCCGGGGAGCATCACGCCGCACACGCACTACAACGCCGAGGTGTACGTCCTCTCGAAGGACGAGGGCGGCCGTCACACGCCGTTCTTCGACGGCTACCGGCCACAGTTCTACTTCCGGACGACCGACGTGACCGGCTCGATCAAGCTGCCCGAGGGGCAGGAGATGGTCATGCCGGGCGACAACACGAACATGGAGATCGAGCTGATCCAGCCGATCGCCATGGACCAGGGGCTGCGTTTCGCCATCCGCGAGGGCGGCCGCACGGTCGGCGCCGGAGTCGTTACGGAGATCCTCAAGTAGGGGCGGGAGACCGCCCCTCTTCGGGACAACGTCACATGGCGCAGCAGAAGATTCGAATCCGGCTCAAGGGCTACGACCACCAGCAGGTGGACAAGTCCGCGTCCCAGATCGTGGAGACGGCCCAGCGCACGGGAGCCACGATCACGGGCCCCGTGCCGCTGCCAACCGAGAAGAACGTCTACTGCGTGATCAGGAGCCCGTTCAAGGACAAGGACTCGCGGGAGCACTTCGAGGTTCGCACGCACAAGCGCCTGATCGACATCCACAGCCCGACCCCGAAGACCGTCGATTCGCTCATGCGACTCGACCTTCCCGCCGGCGTCGACATCGAGATCAAGCTGTGAAAGCGCTTCGCGCTTTCACTAGGTGCGGATCAGCGCATGCGTTGGTCCTTCGCCTGGAGTTTCCGGCCTGGCGAGGAGCGATCTCGTGAAGGGCATCGTGGGCCGGAAACTCGGTATGAGCCAGGTCTTCGACTCGGAGACGGGCGCGATGACGGCCGTCACGGTGATCGAGGCCGGCCCGTGCCCGGTCGTCCAGGTGAAGACGGTGGACACGGACGGCTACGACGCCGTTCAGCTCGCGTTCGACGCAGTCGCGGAGCGAAAGCTGTCGAAGCCCGAGCTCGGCCACCTGGAGAAAGCCGGAGCGGGGCCGCACCGACATCTCGTCGAGCTGCGGGGCTCGAGCGGTCTCTCCGTCGGCGAGACGGTGACGGTCGAGGCGTTCGAGCCGGGCGAGCGCATAAAGGTCTCGGGCATCTCGGTGGGCAAGGGCTTTCAGGGGACGATCAAGCGTCACGGGTTCACGCGCGGCCCCGTCTCGCACGGCTCCCACAACATCCGCAAGCCGGGCTCGATCGGCGCCTCGGCGTATCCGTCGCGCGTGTTCAAGGGCATGCGCATGGCCGGTCGCATGGGCGGTACGCGCGTCACGCAACCCGGGCTCGTCGTCCACGACGTCGACCTGGAGCGCAACCTGCTGCTCGTCAAGGGCTCGATTCCCGGGGCCAAGAGCGGGATCGTCGAGATTCGGGCGGCCTCGTGATGGCGGGTCCGAAGGCTCAGGTGTTGGGAGCGCAGAAGGCCCGAGAGGTCTCGCTCGAGGCATCCGTCTTCGCCGTGGAGACCAAGCCCAGCCTCGTCCACGAGACCGTGCGTGCGGAGATGAACGCGGCGAGGGCCGGAACCAGGGGCGCGAAGACCCGCGGCCTGGTGGCCGGTGGGCGCTCGAAGCCATGGCGTCAGAAGGGCACCGGTCGTGCCCGC
>JACCWU010000212.1 GCA_013697465.1 Actinomycetota bacterium
CCACACCCCTCCACCGTCATAGACCGCGAGGCGGCCTATGACGGGCGAGCCCGCCTCGATCCTCGCCGTCGCCAACGAGTCGCTGATGGGTGACGAGCTCATTGCGGCTGTACGGCGCCGCGCGAAGCGCGGGCCGATCCGCGTGAAGGTCGTCGCGCCGGTGACACTTCCTCGCGAGGGCTACGTCGTCTACCGCGACTCTCGGCGCGCGGCGGCCGGGAGACGTCTGCAGCGGACGCTCGACATGCTCCGGCGCGAGGGGATCCCTGCGCACGGCGCCGTCTTCGACGACGAGCCGCTCGCTGCGGTCAAGGACACGCTGGCGATAGAGGACGTCGACGAGATCATCGTCTCGACGCACCCCGAGACGAGGTCGGGATGGCTGAGGAGGAACCTGCTCGACGAGATCCGCAAGAACGCGGGCGACCGGCCGGTCGAGCATGTCGTCGCCGACGTCGGCGCGCGCGAGGGCGTGAACGTGCTCGTCGTGGCCAACGAGACGGTTCTCGGCGAGTCCTTGCTCGAACGTATCCGCACGCGCGCGCAGGAAGGCCCCGCGAGCTTCCTCATCGTCTCGCCGCAGAGCGACCCGACTCGGGGAGAGCATCCCGAGGCCGAACGCCGCCTGCGAGCGGCTCTCGCGACACTGCGCGTCGATGGGATCGACGTCCATGGGCAGATCGCGCACCCGGATCCGTACACGGCCGTCATGCACGCCGTCCGGGACGAGCGCACGGACGAGATCATCGTGTCGACCTTCCCGCGCACGCGTTCGGGTTGGTTGCGCCGAGACCTCGTCGGACGCCTCCGGGCCGACAGCGGAGTTCCGGTCGAGCACGTCATCTCCGAGCCCGCGCGCGAGGAGGTGGCGGTGTGACGACTCACGCCGAGGGTCTCCACGACCACCACGGGCCGCCGGTGGCCAACCAGAGCTCGCGGGTGGATTCCGTGGTCCTCGGCATGTTCCTCTTCATCGCATCCGAGGCGATGCTGTTCGGCTCGTTCTTCACGGCCTACTTCTTCGTGCGGGTCGTCAACCCCACCGCGCCGGAGACCTGGCCTCCCGACCCGTTCGAGTTCCCTGTGTTCGTCGCGGGCGTCAACACCGCGATCCTCGTCACCTCGAGCTTCACCATGCACTGGGCGCTGCAGTCGATCAAGCGCGGCGAGCGCAAGGCCTTTCTCGCCGGGATGGTGCTCACGTTCCTCATGGGCCTCGCGTTCCTGCTGACGCAGGCGGTCGAGTACCTGAACGTTGGCTTTAACACGGGCGACGGGGCGTTTGCCTCCGTCTTCTTCGGCCTCACCGGGCTGCATGGCGCTCACGTCTTCGTCGGCCTGACTCTGCTCGGAATCGTGATCGTGCGTGGCTTCCGAGGGCACTTCACGCCCGAGCACCATCACGGAGTGGAGCTGCCCGGTATCTACTGGCACTTCGTCGACATCATGTGGATCGTCGTCTACGCGACCGTGTACTTGATCTGAGAGAGACGCGGGCGACGTGGAGAGCCCTTTTCGAAGTGAAGCTGCGGCATTCCGGTTCCTGCTGATCACCATCGGTGCGTTCGCGCTCATCGTCGTCGCGTCGCTGATCGAGCCCTGGCTCGGCTTCGCCGTCTTCCTGCTGCTTGCCGTTGCCGCGGTCGTCGTCTATCTCCGCGAGCGCAGTCCCGGACCGGCCGCCGAGCATGTCGAGCACGTCGGCGGCCCGGATGAGCGTCGAGTCCTCGTCGTCGCCAACGAGACAGTTGGTGGCGAGGAGCTCCTGGGCGCGATCTCAGAGCTGGCTCTTGCCGGAAGGACGGAGTTCTACGTCGTCTGTCCTGCGCTGAACTCGCGGCTCAAGACGTGGGTCTCCGACGAGGATGGCGCGCGCGCCAAGGCACAGAAGCGGCTCGACGCGACCCTCGAGCGACTCGGCTCGGTGGGCGTCGAGGCGCACGGAACCGTTGGCGACCTCGATCCGCTCGTCGCCATCGCCGACGCCGTCCGGACGTTCCACCCGGACGAGATCGTCGTGTCCACGCATCCCGAGGGGAAGTCGAACTGGCTCGAACGGGGCGTCGTCGAGACCGTGCGCGAGCGCTTCGACGTGCCGGTTCGGCACGTCGTGGTTGATCTCGAGGCCCGGTAGAGCGACTCTCTGGTACCGAGCGCCGCCCGCTACTTGCCGGCGGCCGACGAGACGTACTCGGCGACAGCTTCGATCTGCGTGCGGTCGAGTGAGTCCTTGAACGACGGCATCGTGCCCTTCCCGTTCGTCACGCGATCGGTGACCAGCGTCTTCGGGGGCTTCGACTGGTCGAGATTCGGGCCCACCGTGCCAGCAGTTCCGGCGTCCGCGAGCGTGTGGCATTGGGCGCAGGTCGTGGCGAAGATCGACTTGCCGTCGGTCGGCTTCTCCGTGGTGACGCCGGTGCCGGCGACTGCGCCGACATACACGCCGATGTCGTCCACCGCCTGCTGCCGATCCTCGACGCAGAAGGCGTCTCCCTCGACGTCGTCGCACTCCGGGAGCGTCTCGTCGGGCCCGGGCATCCCCGTAGCGTCGGTCACCGGATCTTCGATCGGATAGAGAATCTGGTCGCGGATGACCTGGGTGAAGGTGTCCGTCGTGAGGCCGTCAGCGCGGGACTGGGCGAACGCGTCGTCGAGATTGGGGCCGATGGTCCCCGCCGTTCCTGCGGCCGCGAGGACATGGCAACCGGCGCACCGCGCGATGAACAGCTGCTTTCCGGACTCGCGGTTCCCCTCGGTCGAATACTCCGCTGCGCCGCAGCCTGCCAGGATGAGTGCCGCTGCCGCGCCTGCGGCGGTAAGGAGAAGCGAGAGCCTCACGCGGCGCGAGTCTAACCGGACGTCTGTGCTTGTAGCTGCTTCAAGAGACGGCGGATCTCGAGCTTGTCGATCTCCGCAACCCCGGGAGCCTCAAGGTAGGCCTCGTAGGCGGCGATCGTGGTCGCGATGTCGCCCGCGCTCTGTGCCGCGTCCGCAAGCTGCAGCTGAACGCTGGGATCGTCGGGGGTGGCCGCGGCGAGGCGCCGGTAGGTCTCGATAAGCAGAGCGGACGTTTGCTGCGCTTGCCCGAGCGCTGCGTTGGTCTCCTTGGCGAGCTCCGTGCTCACGGCGTTCGATACGGCATCGACGTCGAGTGGGCGGCCTCCGAGGTTGATGGACTGGAAGACGGCTGAGCCGGTTGCCAGATACGCGGCGCGCAGCTCCGCTATCTGGTAGCGCCGCTGGGCTTCGTCGATGCGCACCAGATACAGGCTCGCCAGCTCGCGGAGGGCGTCCGCATTCTTCGGCTTCAACGCGATGAACCCCTCGAGCGCCTCGATTGCCTCCTGGGTGCGGCCCTCGGCTTGGAGTGCTGTCGAGAGATCACGCTGAGCCTTTGCGTCCTTCGGGTTCTCGGAGACCCGCTCCTGTGCCTTGGAGATCGAGGGGATGCCCGAGTCTCCGGCTGCTCCGCGGAAGACATCGCCGATCCCGACGCCTCCTGCCCCCACGCCGAAGCCGACGAAGCCCAGGCCGAAGGCAACGGCGAGGAAGAGAAAGACCCACTTCGCATTTCGGCGAAGCTTGGGGAAGAACATGGTGTCTTCGACTACGACGTTCGTGCGCCGTGTGACAGCAGCCGGTCTCGGGCGCTGCGCGCGGCGCCGATCAGCTCGAGCCATGCCCTCCCTCCTCTCTCGTAGCGGGGTTCGCCGGACACGAGAGTAGCGATCACGCGCTCGGGCGAGCCGCCGAGTACGGTCGCCGTAACAGGATCTTCCCAGGGAAGGAAGGGACTGTCAGCGAGGGAGACAACGGTGAGATCCGCCTGCTTGCCGGGAACGATCGAGCCCACCTCTTCGTCGAGTCCCAGCGCGCGAGCGCCGCCGATTGTTCCGAGCTCGAGTACCTCTGCGGCGGTGAGAGCGTCTGCGCGGCGCTCTCTCGCCCGGGCCTCGAGTAGAACCCAGCGAAGCTCGTCGAAGAAATCGAACGAGGGCGCCGATGCGGGACTGTCGGTGCCGATTCCCACGCGGATGCCGGCCGCGCGTAACTCGGCGAGCGGCGCCACGCCACACCCGAGAATGGCGTTCGAGCGCGGGCAATGCACGACCGCGACGTCGTGCTCGGCGAGCAGCGCAATCTCCTCGTGGTCGACGACGACGCAGTGCGCTGCGAGCATGTTCGGACCGAGCAAGCCCTCCCGCGCGAGGAGGCGAGCACCGGTTGTGCCGGCCGGTGGGACGAGCCACGGGATTCCCTGCCAAGGCCCGCTGCCGTTGAGCAGATAGCGCACCTCCGAGTCGCTCTCCGAGATGTGCGTCGCGAGCGGCAGCCCGAGCTCCGCGCAGGCTCGGTAGGCCTGGGCCGAGACGCTGAAGGGGGCGTGCGGCGAGACGCCGAGCCGCACGCGCTCGGACAGGGACCCTTCAACTCGCTCGCGCAGCTCGGCGAACTGCCGAAGCACGTCGTCAGGCTCGGCTCCGAATACCTCGAGGTACACGGTCCCGCGGAGACCGAGCTCTGCCATCGCGACTCCGGCCGCGCCGCTGTAGCTGCAGTCTCCGGTCGTGGTGACGCCCGAGCGAAGACACTCCGCCGCACCCTGGCGGGCGATCGCGAGATAGTCGTCCCAACCGCCGCGACGCTTGCGGACAGTGTGCAGTGCGATCCACTCTGCGAAGTCGGTCAGGCCGTCTCCGAACCCGCCGTAGACCGCGTACTCGAGGTGGGTATGCGCGTTGACGAAGCCGGGAAGGATTACGGCATCCGAGAAGCGCTCACCCTCACCGAGCTCGGACGTAGTGCCCACGGCCGCGATCCGCCCGTCCTCGATCGCTACGGCGCCGTCTTCGATCGGCGGGCCTTCCACGGGCACCACCCAATCGGCGGAGAGAACCCTCAGCTCTCCGCCTCCAACCATTCCTCCGTTCGATTGCGCTCCCAGCGGCGTTCCATCAGCACGGAAAGCCAGATCGAGAGCTCGTAGAGGAAGACGAGCGGTACGACCTCGAAGGCGAGCGAGACGGGGTCGACGGTTGGCAGAAGGATTGCGAAGACGAGGAGAGCGACGAACGCGATCTTCCGGTTACGGCGCAGCCGGTCGGCGCTCAGCACGCGAAGCCGCACGAGCGTGAGCAGGAAGATCGGCAGCTGGAAGGCGAGTCCCCCGGCGAGCAGCGTCCACGCGACGAACGAGTAGTAGTAGCTCGCTCGGATCTGGATGTCGTAGAGCTCGTCGTCGAAGTTCGTCAGGAACTCGAGCGCACGAGGCAGCACGACGTAGTACATGAAGACGACGCCGCACGAGAAGAGCGTCGTCGCGAGCACGACCGAGACGAGTACCACGCGCTGTGCGTGCATCTCGACCGCCGGCGCAAGGAACGACCAGACCTGCCAGAGGAGAACCGGTAGCGCGAGCGCGAGGCCGACGATCAGGCTCACCTTGACCGAGGTCGAGAATGGCTCGACGACGCCGAGGGTGACGAGCCGCTTGTCGTTCGGGAGCGGCCCGGTCAGCCACTCGATGATCTCTACGTGGAAAGCGAAGGCAAGGCCGAACGCGGGAGCGAGCGCGACGAGGCTGATGATGAGCCGCGTGCGAAGCTCGTCGAGGTGCTCGACAAGAGTGGCCTCCTCACCGTGGTGAAGACGGCGCGGCAGCCACCTGCGCACAGAGAGCTCTCCCTCTAGCGGACGGTTTCCCGCTCGGCCTCTTCCGCCTCTTTCTCGTCATGAGGCGAGTAGATCGGCTCAGAGGGAGCGGACGGGAGCTCTGCGGGCGGCGCGGTCGGGCTCGCGAACTTCTCGTCGTCGTCTGCGTTCGTCACGGCGTCCTTGAACTCGCGCATTCCCTTGCCGAGCGAGCGGCCCATCTCGGGAAGGCGACTCGCACCGAAGACGAGGAGCAGTACGACGAGCAGGATGAGCAGCTCCCAGATCGAGATGCCGAAGGGCATGCGTGCACGATAGCACCGCCCCGGACGACCGAAACCCCTGGAACACCAGGTCGGCTACCATCCTGCAGACGGCGTTCCTCGCCGCTCGCCCACTCAGTCAGGTGGTTCCCCGTCGAATGGCACTACTCGAGATCAAGAATCTGCACGTCGCGCTGGAGGACGGCACCGAGATCGTGAAGGGTGTCGATCTTTCGGTCGACCTGAACCAGAAGCACGCGATCATGGGCCCGAACGGGTCCGGGAAGTCGTCGCTCGCGTACGCGCTCATGGGCCATCCCGCTTATCAGGTGAGCGAAGGCCAGATCTTCTTCGACGGCGACGACGTCACCGAGCTGGCCGCCGACGAGCGCGCGCAGCGCGGCCTGTTCCTCGCGTTCCAGTACCCACATGCGATTCCCGGGGTCACCGTGACGAGCTTCCTACGGAGCGCGATCAACGCGATCCGCAAGGCACGTAACGGTGGGGAGGACGATCCGATCCCGATCCCGGAGTTCCGTACCGAGCTGCTCGCTGCGATGGAGCGCCTGAAGGTGCCGCGAGAGCTTGCCTCGCGCTACCTGAACGATGGGTTCTCCGGGGGAGAGAAGAAGCGTGTCGAGATTCTGCAGATGGCGCTCCTCAAGCCTCGAATCGCCATCCTCGACGAGACCGACTCGGGCCTCGACATCGACGCGCTCCGGATCGTCGCCAACGGCGTCACGGATCTCGTCGGCCCAGACATGGGCGCGCTCGTGATCACGCACTACCAGCGGATCCTGAACTATGTGAAGCCCGACTTCGTGCACGTGCTCGTCGGCGGCCGGATCGTGGCCGAAGGAGGGCCGGAGCTCGCGCACAAGCTCGAGGCAGAAGGCTACGAGGCGTTCACGCCCGTGGCCGTGGGAGGAGAAGCATGAGCATCGTTCGCCTTCGGCTCTCGATCGTGGGGAAAACCATGTTTCCCCCACGTGCCCTCTTCTTTCTGAAGACGTGGGGGGGGGGGGGGGGGGGGGGGGG
>JACCWU010000214.1 GCA_013697465.1 Actinomycetota bacterium
CCCCCCCCCCCCCCCCCCCCCCCCACGCTCTGAGGACGAAGGGGGTTCGCGTGGGAAACATGGTGTCCCCCGCGAACGCGAGCCGTAGGCGAGCGTCGCTCACCTGTGCCTCCTCCTGCGGAGGAACACGGCCAGGTCGCGCAGCCAGTCGCCCTCGGTCGTGAGCACGACGTGCCGGGCGCCGACGGAGGAGAGCGCACGCGATACCTCGCTGCGCTCGGAGGAGGCGGCCGCGGCGAACCGCTCTCGCAGTCGCCGGCTGCGGGTGTCCACACGCAACTGCTTGCCCGTCTCCGGATCGACGAGCCAGAGCACGCCTACGTTCGAGAGCTCCTGCTCGCGCGGATCCGAAATCTCGACTGCCACCACGTCATGCCGGCTCGCCAGCTCGAGCAGCGGACGCCGCCAGTCACGCCGGCCGCGGAAGTCCGAGACGACGACCACGAGCGATCGCTGCCGCGCCAGCGCGCTCGTCTTCTGGATCGCTGAGCCAAGCGATGTCGCCCCGCTCGGCGTCTCGTCCGGCTCCACGCGCAGCGCCGTCAGGAGCCCGACGAGACCGACACGCCCCTGCCTCGGCGGGAGCATCCGTGGGTTCGGGTCGCCGAACGTGACGACTCCCAGGCGGTTTCCCCGGCGGGTCGCGAGGTGTCCCATCGCGATCGCCACGCCCTCGGCCACGTCTGCCTTCCGGCGCTCGGCCGTGCCGAACTGCATCGACGGAGACGTGTCGATCACGAGCCAGCTCACGAGGACGCGCTCGGCCAGCGTGACGCGAACATGCGGCACGTTCGTCCGGGCGGTGACGTTCCAGTCGATCCGCCGTACGTCGTCCCCTGCAACGTACGGGCGGACGAGTGCGAGCTCCGAACCCTCGCCGTGGAGCGCCGAGCGGTAGTCCCCCGCGAGCAGACCCTCCACGCGGCGGCCGATGCTGATGTCGAGCGCACGGAGCAGGCCCTCGGGCATCGGCCCGGGGCCAGGGCGGGCGGGTGTTGCGACAGCCCCGCCCGGGAGCTTCACGCGGCACTCGTACGGGCGAGGTCGATCTGCGGAACGGGAACGGCGCCGATCACCTGCTCGAGGATGACGTCGGGGCTCACCTCCTCGGCGAGGGCCTGATACGTGAGGACGAGACGATGGCGGAGAGCGTCTCGCGTGAGTGCCTGGAGATCCTCGGCGAGCGCGTACTCCCGGCCGCGGATCAACGCGAGCGCCCTCGAGGCCTGGACGAGGCTGATCGGCCCGCGCGGGCTCGCACCGTAGGCGACATAGGGCGCAATGCCCTCCAAGCCGTGCGCCGCCGGCTCGCGGGTCGCGGTCGCGAGCGCGACCGCGTAGCTGACGAGCGCCGGGTCGACGTAGATGTCGAGGACCGCGCGCTGGAGCGCCTGGAGATCCTCGAGGGTGAGCACCTCCCGCAGCTCGGGCGGCTCGACGAGCTGGCGGTGAACGACCGTGAGCTCCTCGTCGTGCTCCGGGTACCCGATGACGACCTTGAGCATGAACCGGTCGATCTGCGCCTCGGGGAGCGGATACGTGCCTTCCGACTCGATCGGGTTCTGCGTCGCCATGACGAGAAACGGATTCGGGACCGGATACGTCACGTGCCCGATCGTCACCTGGTGCTCCTGCATGACCTCGAGCAGCGCGGACTGCACCTTCGCGGGCGCCCGGTTGATCTCGTCGGCGAGCAGGAAGTTGCAGAAGACGGGGCCGAGCTCGGTGTCGAACGTCCCGTCGCCCGCGCGATAGATCCGCGTCCCGACGAGGTCGGACGGCACGAGGTCCGGCGTGAACTGCACGCGGGCAAAGGACCCGCCGAGGACGCCCGCCGTCGTCTTGATGGTGAGCGTCTTCGCGAGTCCGGGAACGCCTTCGATCAGGAGGTGCCCGTGCGCAAGCAGACAGACGAGCACACGCTCGAGCATCTCGTCCTGGCCGGCGATCACGCGCCTGATCTCGAAGAGCGCTTGCTCGAGCTGCTCCTGCGCTTCCTGAGGCGCGGGGACGCGAAGTTCCTGCCCAGCCTCGGTCAACTCAGACTCGGTCAACTCAGACTCGGTCACCTAAGGCTCCTTGGTCGCTTTCCAAGAGCTATACGAAAGCACGCCAAGCTGAGTTTTGGATGAAGAGGCGGTTGCGGGGTGGTATCCCGGGCTACGCGTCGCCAGACTCGCCGCGGCGAACCGACTCGACCAGCCTCGCCGGAGCGACCTCGAGGTATGCGTCCTCGACGATTCCCGCGATGTCCGTCCAGCCGAGATCGCGATCGAGTCGCACCCCCAGCCAGCCGCGATGGCCGACGTACGGCGGGACGAAGTAGCGATCGGAATCGGCTTCGGTGAGCATCTGCTGGATTCCCTCAGGAGCCGCGCACCAGAGCGCGAAACGGCCGTCGCCGTGGTGATCGGTCAGCACCATCACGAACGCTCTCTTCTCGCGCACGAAGAACGTGTGAGCGCCGTGGCTGAGGCGCTCGCTCGTCTCCGGGAACGCGAGACAAAGCTCGCGGATCTTCTGGAGCACGCGGTCGCGCTCTGCCGCCTCGATCACGGTTGGATGGTCGCAGACGCCGTGGAGAAGCTACGCGGCCTTGCGGAGCGCGATCTCGACGGCTTCCTCGAGAGAGGATGCGACCACGGGCGCGGCTTCGATCTCCTCGGGCGTCGTCCGCGAGCTCGGCACGAGGACCGACCGAGCACCGGCTGCACGTGCCGCTTCGAGATCGACGCCGGAGTCGCCCACGACCACGCAGCGCTCAGGACGTGTTCCGAGCGCCGCAGCAGCGAGATAGATCAGGCCGGGCGCGGGGACGCGGCACGGGCAGTCCTCTCCGGAATCGTGGGTGCACTCGAGCACCACGTCGACCGGACCGACGAGCTCGTCCAGGCGTGCATTGACCTGCGCCGTCTCCTCAGCGGTCAGGCCTCGCTCGCCCCTTTGGCTCGTCACGACTCCGACGGCAACTCCCGCCGCGTGTGCTCGCGCGATCGCATCCGCTGCACCGGGCATGGGGACGAGGCGTTGCGTATCGCCGGTCAACGACCGGGTGACGAGCGTGCCCTCGCGATCGAACAGGATCGCCCGCGAGCTGCGCCGCCACGGCCGGGCGCGCCCCGCACCCTTCGCGAGCGCGCGCACCCAGCCGAAGCCGACAGTGACCCCGTCCGCCGTCATCGTCAAGGGTTCACCCCGAGTGCAGGTTCGTAAACATCGCGGCTGCCCAGGGTAGCGAGCGGGTCGGCTCCGCCGTTGTGCAGGCTCGCGCCCGATCGCGAGCCCTCGCACTCGCGACTACGCCGCGTTCTGCTTCGGCGGACAGACCGAGTCCGCGTAGGAGCAGAACACACAGCAATCCCCAGGGAGTGGCCGCAGTAACTCCCCGCATCCCTCGCAGCGGTAGAAGTACTGGCACGCGTCTGTCGGCATCGGCTCGACCTTGGAGAAGCCGCACGCCGGACACGTGATCAGCGCCTCGGTCACGATCTCCACCATGCCGAGAGCGTACCGTGGCGGTTTCGCCCAACCATTTCGTCAAGCCCCCTAATTAGGAGCCGAGAACCAAGCTCCTCTCGAGCCAGGGGACCGCCGCCGCAAGATGGACGGGATCGATCTCGTGGGCGGCATCGGACTCGTGGTACTCGACCGCGAGGCCTCCGGCCTCGAGCAGCTCGCGGGCGCGGCGAGCGAAGCCGATCTCCATGATCGGGTCGTTGCGTCCGTGCGCGACGAAGACGCGTGTGTCGAGCCGATCGGCCGTGACCGGGTTCCAGCCTTCGACGACGGGTACGAACCCCGAGAACGCCACGATCCCTGCGGGCGCGGGCCGGTCTGCGCCGAGCCCGAGCGCATAGCTCATTACCGATCCCATCGAGAAGCCGCCGAGCACGGTCTTCTCCGGCACGATCCGAGTTCGCTCCCAGAGCTCGTCGTGGAACTCCGCGAGGGCCTGGTACGCAGCGTGGAACGTCCCCGGATCGGGATAGCCGACCCGCGGTACGACGTACCAGTGGTATCCCGGCCAGCCCTGAAGTTGCAGCGGCGCGCGCGGCGTGACGACATGCAGCCGCCTCTGAGGATCGAAAACGTCGCCGAGCCCCAGAAGATCGTTCTCGTCCGCGCCGCGGCCGTGGTGGAGCACGAGCAGGCCCTCGGGTTCGCCGGCCGCCGGCCGCTCACGAAACGCCAACGTGCTCACGCGTCCACTCTGTCACGCTTCCCGGC
>JACCWU010000245.1 GCA_013697465.1 Actinomycetota bacterium
CCCCCCACCACCTAGATTGGGTCAGGCGCGCGGGTGGATCTCGCCGGCCATCTCGGTCGAGAACTCGAACTCGGCCGACTCGCCGTAGCGGGCGTCGAAGCTGAGCCCGAACGCTTCCGAGTGCCCCGACCCCTTGCCGATCTTGTACGTCGGAGCGAAGCCGAACATCGCGTTGCTGACCGTCGTCGACGATCCATCTGCCCCGGTGAAGGCCTCGAAGCTGAATTCCGTCTTTCCTTCGATCGAGGCCGAGGGCTGATCGCCGCCCTTGACTGTGATTTTGCCCCGCTCGACTCCCGCAACGGTGCTGATCAGACCTGCAAACTCACCGAAGGGGCCGCCCTCGTCGCCCCTGAAGATCCCCTCGAGCGCGCGGGCTTGGTCGTCGGAGGAAGCGTCGATGACGAGGCCCACGGTCCAGTTTCCGGCCGTGAGGTTCGAGGGGAAGTGGTTGTAGAGGCCGACGGACGTCCCGGACAGGTCGGTGCCGTCGAGATCGCCCTCCTTGATGTCGAACACGAGAGCGCCCAAGCACTCGCCGTTTTCGGTTGTCGGTCGCCCGTCGACGGGGCACGGGCAGATCGGGGCGCAGTTGCAGACTGCGACGTAGGTACCTGCGATTCGATATGCCATTGCACTCCTTTCCGGCGGCGCAGGCCGCCTTGAATTAGGGTGACATCGAGTCCATCTGCATCGCGGGCGAGTCCTCGTCGGGCTGCGTCAGGCCGGGAACAGAGCCGGGAGCGAGGGCGACCCAGATGCCGAACAGGACGAACACGACGGCGAGCGCACGCGAAAGACGCTGGCCGAATGGGGTTAGCTTCTCGGCGAAGATCACGGCGGCTAGGAGCGCCATCCAGACGAGGCTCATCACCCCGAGCGCGAACAGGATCAGCATCAATCCCCAGCAACAACCCACGCAGTAGGCGCCGTGCTCGCCGCCCATGCGGAGCGCGCCGACGTAGCCCTCGCGCCAATCGTGCAAGACGAAGTGCAGCGGCGTCCGGCAGTGCTTGAGGCACACGGACTTGAGCGGCGTTAGCTGGTAGAGGCCCGCGAGCGCAACGGCGCCGCCGGCGACCGGCGGACCGTACTCGTCCCAAGCGAGGAGGCCGGGATCCGCTGCGACGAGCACTCGATAGAGCGCGTACGCGAGCAGGCCGATAGCGGCCCATGTGGCGAGGTAGCCCGCCGCGAATATCCAGGTCGGCGCGTATGTCCGGCCGCGGCGGGAGCGCTCCTGCGTGATGCGCGAGAACGCGAGCACCATCGGCGCGACCGAGGGCAGCATCATCGCGGCCATCATCGTGACCCAAACACCGAGGAACCAGCCGAAGCCTCCGAGATGGGTGCCAGGCCCCGCGTCCATTCCCTGCATGCGCTCGATCGTCACGACCCAGGCGACGAGCGCGCCAGCGAGCAGCACGACCGCAACGAGGACTGGACTCAGCCGCGGGCGAGCGCCGGTATGCACGGCCGACGTCATGGCAGGCGCAACTGCATCGACGCGCGCCCAGAGGCGCTGTGACCGGCGCAAGCTTGCGTGAGGAGCACCTTGCAGTGGACGATATAACGTCGGACCCAGCTGTGCCTTCCCCGCAGTGGCCTTCGTCCGCTCGAATACTCTGGGCTCGTTCCGTCTCCTCGATCCTGTTACCCCTTCATTAGTTTCAATCCGGGGGAGCGCAGAACTCATCGTTGGCCAGATCGAGCAGTAGACCCGGCCGGGCAATGTGTAGTCGAACGCGCGCTGAATCCTCTCAAGGTCGGCGATGGACACTCGCTAGCCGCGACAGGCGGCGGAGTAGTCCCGAGTGACAACGTTTCGTGGCCCACTCGTGGCCCAAACGTCGCCTCGAGGATTGGCTCAACCATGCGAAGCGGAGGCAGCCCGCGGGCGGAAAGTACCTGCAAATGAGGCCGTTCCGAGGAGTTCGTCGTCGAGCTTCGTTGTGCCCGAACCGGCCTGTCACGCCGGAGGTCGCGGGTGCGAGTCCCGTCGCTCCCGTCTCACGAACCCGTATGTGTAGTGAATCTGCGGGCTCTTCGTACTGCTCCTCCCCCCGTTGTGTCCTGGCCCGATGGGGTCAGAATGGGGTCAGAGAATCCCGCGGCCGGTCACGTGCTCTGGCGTTCCCGAGCAAACGTACAGAGGGCATCGATCATGCCTGCGCCAATGTAGGTTTCGCTCCCGACTCGCCGCCGTACCCCAGTCTCGTCTACGACTTGTGCGTGCGAGCCGTGGCTCCTGGCGACTTGCTGAATCTCGCGCTCCAAGAGCATTGCCGGACCGTTTCCGTACACCAGGACGTGCAAGGTTGGTGATCCGGCGATAATGCTCACCCCGCCGAGTACGTCTGTCTTGTAGCTTGGAAGTCGCGCCGCGACCGTGTGTTTTGCCTGTCCCACTTTCGTGCAGACAAGCTCCTGCGCAGGCCTATCCGCATCATCGAGCAGAGTCCCTTGGTCTGGTGCGCGGAGTGTGCACGTCAGTACGTAGAGGCACGGCGGGCAGTCGGGATACGTCCACCTGTGCGCGAGCTGATCGATCAGCCCCAGGCCTTCCGCGGGGGCGATACGGCGGAGGCCTTCCAGCTCTTCGCGGAAGCGGGCTTCCGGCGGCCTCTTCTCAGGCCTCTTGTCGACGTACTTCCTGGCGACAGTCACGGCTCGGTGAAGGAAGAAGTCGTCTCGTCCGAACTGATAGCTGCCGCTCCAAACCGTGACGCCAGTGTCGCCTGATGCCGGGCGCTCAATACTGCACCAGGATCGGTAAGCGAAAAGTGCACCACTCGCCGCGCCGCTGATCGCGTCCGCCGTCCGACTGAGGCTGAGGCGCTCGATCACGACGTCGAGCGAGGAGG
>JACCWU010000249.1 GCA_013697465.1 Actinomycetota bacterium
AGCCGTCGTCGAGCTCGCGCTCAGTTCGCTAGTTGTCGCGTCGCGAACAGTGCGAACAGGCACATCGGTAGGCTGGCACCTTGCATATGTCACTGGCGCATCACGTCGTGACGTGGTAGCGCCTCACCAGGCGGCCAGTGTAGCCCGAGTATCTCGAAATTCAGGGGACACACGGGGACCGCTGCGAGCTCGCGCCGGTCTAACATTCTCCACCGATGCAATCTTCGATCACTCCGATGTTGACGGTCGGTGACGCAGCGGCCGCCATCGGTTTTTACAGTCAAGCTTTCGACGCAACGGAGCGGTCACGTGTCGAGACGCCGAGCGGCCAGATCGTGGCGGAGATGTCAATCGACGGAGGAACCTTCTTCGTCGTCGATGAGAATCCGGACGCTTTCAATCTCAGCCCAGAGACGCTCGGAGGGACAAGCGTCCGAATGAGCCTTATTGTCGACGATGCCGATTCCAGGACTGCGCAAGCGATCGCCGCTGGTGCCACCGTCGTCTTCGCGGTCGCCGACCAGCCTTATGGGCTCAGGCAGGGTCGCGTAGTAGATCCATACGGCCACCACTGGCTGATCGGGACGCCGCTCACGACCTGACGACGGACACCCTGATCTCGGCGACCTGAGGAGAGCCGTTACTCAGGCCGATTTGTGGGGCCAGTCGGGAAGCTCGCGGCGGCCCGACTCCTCTCCCCACGCGTCGCGTTGCTCTACGACCAGGCCGTCCTCGTCGAAGCGGAGGAGCGATGTGCCGGCGACGGTTTCGACCGATCCGTTGCGCGTCGTGATTACGCCCCACCAGTTGACGGCAGCGCGGTCGCCCGAGACGACCGGCTCCCCGAAGCGGCACTCCGCCTCCGCCTGGTCGGCAAACGCCCACTCGGCGTACTCCTTCGGCCCCTGCCGATCCCGGAACGGGTGCGAGTAGAAGACGGCATCCGGGGCGTAGAGGGAGGCGATCGCGGTTGCGTCTCCGGCTGGCCAGGCTTCCGACCAGATCTCGACCCACCTGCGCGCAGCCTCCGACGCATCGACGGGATAGCTGAGCACACCCGTGTGCATCGTCATCTTCCACTCGTCGCCGACGAGCGCGTAGACCTTGCACACTCGCCCCTGCCAGCGCATCTCCTCAGCGGTGTCGCGACGATGCCAGAGCGTGTCGATGTCGACGACGGCGAAAGCGCCGTCGCCCTGACTCGAGACCTCGATCTTCACGGTCTTGCGCCGGTTATGGATGAGCTCCCACTCTGCGAAGAGGTCGGCGTACGTCCGGCCCCAGCGTTCCGCGTCGAACCGCCCCAGGACGAGTCGCCACTCGGCCGGATCATGCGCGTCGTGTCTCGAGGGCCACGGCCACACCATGTCTCGATGGAACACGGAAAGCAGCAGGTCGACGTCCTGCGTGTCCCACGCTCGCGTCTCGCGGTCGACGACCTCCTGAATACGCTCACGAGCGTCCACTATCCGACCTCCTCTCGAGCGAGGGCATACCAGACATGCTCGAGACCGCGCCAGCTCGTCGTCCCGCCACGCTTCATGGCGAGGCGCTCCATGACCGCCTGCGAGCGGATGTTCTGCGGCTGGGTGAAGCTGTACAGGGTGTCGTCGTGGAGGTGGCCGAGCCACGCGTGCACGCCCGCCCTGCCGCCCTCGGTCGCGAGCCCTCTCCCCCAGTAGTCGCGATGGAGCACCCAGCCCACCTCGACCGGATCTTCGACGAGCGGCCAGTCGTGGTGACGGAGGAGGCCGATGCGTCCGATCAGGCGTCCGGTCTCGCGCTCGCACGCCGCCCACGGCGCGAAGCCGTCCACGGCCCACCGCCTCGACCACATCGCGATCTGCTCCGCGGCGTTCGCGGGCGGCATCGTCTCGAGGTACTCCGGCTGTGCATAGATCTCGGCGAGCTCTCCTGCGTCTCCCGGTTCCCACAGGCGCAGGAGCAGCCGCTCGGTGACGACCTCTGCGGGGAGCAAGTGCTCGCCTACTTGGCCACCTCGATCGCGCGCGACTCTCGGATGACGATTACCTTGACCTGGCCGGGGTACTCGAGCTGGTCCTCGATCTCGCGGGCGATCTCGTGCGAGAGGAGCGCGGCACCGTCGTCGTCGACCTCGCTCGGCTCGACGATCACACGGATCTCACGCCCAGCCTGGAGCGCATAGGCCTTTGCGACTCCGGGCTTCGCGGTCGCGATCACCTCGAGCGCCTCCAAGCGCCGGATGTAGTTCTCGAGGGACTCACCGCGCGCTCCCGGGCGAGAGGCAGAGACCGCGTCTGCGGCGATGAGGAGCACAGCCTCGACAGTCTGGGGCTGCACTTCATAGTGATGCGCCTCGATTGCGTGGACGACGCCTTCGGACTCGCCGAAGCGGCGCGCCAGCTGCGTCGAGATCAGGGCATGTGAGCCCTCGACTTCATGGCTCATGGCCTTCCCGATGTCGTGGAGGAGTGCGGCGCGCTTCGTCGTCTTCACCCCGGCACCGAGCTCCGCAGCCATGACGCCGCCGAGGTGGACGACCTCGAGCGTGTGCTTCAAGACGTTCTGGCCGTAGCTCGTCCGGTAGCGCAGCCGCCCCAGGATCTTGACGAGCTCCTCGTGGATCTCGCCGCAGTTCGCCTCGAAGACCGCCTGCTCACCTGCCAGGCGGACGTGCTCGTCAAGCTCCGTCTTCGACTGGTAGTACATCTCCTCGATCCTCGCCGGGTGGATGCGGCCGTCCTCGATGAGCTTGTCGAGGGTGAGGCGCGCGATCTCGCGGCGCAGGGGGTCGAAGGACGAGAGAACGACCGCATGCGGCGTGTCGTCGATAATGAAGTCCACGCCGGTCAGGTGCTCGAGCGAGCGGATGTTCCGACCTTCGCGGCCGATGATCCTGCCCTTGAGATCGTCCGAAGCGAGCTCGACGACGGTGACGGTCGCTTCGGCCGTGTGACTGGCGGCGACGCGCTGGAGCGAGTCCGCGACAAGCGCCCGTGCCCGCCGTCTCGCATCGGCGCGGGCCTCCTCGTCCATATGCCGCACGTCGCGCGCGAGCTCGTGGCGGATGAGGTCCTTCGAGCGCTCGAGGAGCTGCTGCTTCGCCTCGTGGGAGGTGAGGCCGGACAGCCGCTCGAGCACGACGGTCGCCTCGCTCTTGGCGTCTCGGAGCTCCTCCTGAAGCTGCTTGATGTGCACTTCGCGGTCGCCGAGCCCCTGATCGCGTCGCACCAGCTCCGTCAGCTTCTCGTCGATCTCCTCCTCCTTCTGGATGATGCGCTCCTCGATCTTGACGAACTGGAGTCGACGATCCTCGAGCTCCGCCTCGATCTCGGTCCGGAGATGGACCGCCTGCTCGCGGGCCTCCACCTGAGCCTCGCGACGCACAGCCTCGGCTTCGCGCTCTGCGTCGCCGACGATGCGGCGCCGTTCGAGCTCGGCGGACCGAACCCGGGATCGTGAAAGCGTCAGGAGCAGGGCCGCAGCCGACACGGCCCCGAGAACGATTCCGACGAGCACCGCGACGAGCGTGAGCATTGGAGCCCCTCCGCTGGAGGATCGATTACCGCGGTATTCGCCGCGGTGCTCACCCGGCACTTGGCCTTTCCGGCCGCGTTCGAAACCGGCGCTACGCCCTCAGCTCAGGGGTAGTCGCACCCTCCACTGGTGGGCCGAGCCCGGCCCCTCGAGATGGTCGTGGAAATCGTGGATCGAGGTCATCGGTTCAGAAATCGTTTACGAGCAGGCAAATGTCGGGTAGTGCGACATCATCCTAGCTCGTCGTGACGTGGATTGGCAACGCAGGCAGCGACGGTCTCGTCGGAGAACCCCTTCCCGCCCAGAAAGCGTGCGGTCTTCGGTCCGCCGCCGCGGCGTTCGACGATCCGCCGCGCGCGGTCCGCTTCGGGCTGGAGCAACGCCAACGCTTCGTCGACCAGGTCGCGGTCGATCCCCGCCCGGTCGAGATCGTGGCGGATGAGGGCGTCCCCCGCACCTCGACCGGCCAGAGTCTCGGCCCGACCCTCGGCGTAGCGGCGGTCGTCGAGCAGGCCCGTCCGGCGCAGAGTCTCGAGCGCCTCGCCGCGATCGTCGTCCGAGAAGCCGCGGGACGCGAGACGGCAATCGAGCTCCGCGGCGCTCCAATCGCGATGTCGAAGCGCTCCGAGCGCCGCATCGACAGCCGTTCGGGGCTTCGCCACAACGGCTAGGCGTCGACCGGCACGGCCTCTTCGACTTCTAGCGGTTTCTCCGAAGGAGAAACCGCAGGCAGCAGCCGCGCCGAGATCACCTGCTCGTCCGGGGCCTCGGCCTGGATGCGGGCGAGGATCTGCTGAACGAGGTCGGGGTTCTCGGCGAGGAAAGCGGTCGCGTTCTGGCGTCCCTGCCCGAGGCGCTCGTCGCCGAAGCTGAAGTACGAGCCGGCTTTCTGGACGATCTTCTTCTCGAGCGCGACATCGAGAACGGTCCCCTCCCAGGGAATGCCCGAGCCGTAGATGATGTCGAACTCCGCCTGCTTGAACGGAGGTGCGACCTTGTTCTTCGCGACCTTCACGCGCACGCGATTCCCGAACGCCTCCGCGCCGTCCTTGAGCGTCTCGATGCGACGGATGTCGAGGCGGACCGAGGCGTAGAACTTGAGCGCACGGCCGCCGGGAGTCGTCTCCGGGTTGCCGAACATCACCCCGATCTTCTCGCGGAGCTGGTTCGTGAAGATGCAGATCGTGTCCGTGCGGTTCAGCGTGCCGGCGAGCTTCCTCAGCGCCTGGCTCATGAGCCGCGCCTGGAGGCCGACGTGGCTGTCCCCCATCTCCCCTTCGATCTCTGCCTTCGGAACGAGCGCTGCGACCGAGTCGATGGCGACGATGTCGAGAGCTCCGGAGCGGATCAGGAGCTCGGTGATCTCGAGCGCCTGCTCGCCAGTGTCCGGCTGCGAGACGAGAAGGTCGTCGATATTCACGCCGATGCGGCGGGCGTAGGACGGGTCCATCGAGTGTTCGGCGTCGATGAACGCGCAGATGCCGCCGCGGCGCTGCGCCTCGGCCATCACGTGGTAGACGAGCGTCGTCTTCCCCGATGCCTCGGGGCCGTAGATCTCGACGATGCGCCCGCGCGGAAGACCGCCGATCCCGAGTGCGACGTCGAGCGCGAGGGAGCCGGTCGAGACCGCTCCCACGGCGACTTGCGGGCGATCGCTCATCCGCATCACCGATCCCTTGCCGAACTGACGCTCGATCTGCCCGAGCGCGGTGTCGAGCGCTTCTTCACGACTCATGTGGTCATCCTCCCAGCAGAGTATTCAGCGGACACTTTTCGAGAATCTCGTACGTCGCCCCGCCAGCAGAATCGTGGCGGTGCAGGCGTGAAAGGAAAGCAGCCGCCTCGGACGGCGCGAACGGTCCGAGCTCGGGCAGCGTCGGCATGAGACGGGGCCGCTCGCGAAACCTGAGCACGGTCACGTGCGGGAGCCAAGGACGAGCCTCCCGCCGATAGCAGCCAAGCTTCTCGAGGCTTGTCTGCAGCCGCTCTGCGAGACGACTCGCCTCCCCAGTCGGATCGTCGAGGACGAGCATCCCGACCGAGCGGGTCTCGCGGTAGCGCACCGGCTCGAGCGTGAACGGCTCCGTAGATGCGCCCGCCGTGCGCATGGCGGCGAGGATCGCGTCGAGCTCCGATCGCGGCTGTGCGCCGAGGAAGGCGAGGGTGACATGGAAATGCTCGAGCCGTCGCCCGCGCACGAGGTGCTCGTCGCCCCAGGCCGCAAGCTCGCTGACCACCTCGTCCGGCAGGAGGAGAGCGAGAAAGAGGCGTGGCCGTTCACCGACTTCGAGGGTAGCGCCCGAGCTCACGCGCCTTCGTCACGATTCTGTGTCAACAGGCGCCGCACGAGATGCAGCGCTGCAGCCGTCGCCCGGCCTCGGACCATCTCGCGATCGCCAGGGAGGTCGATGCGCCGAGCCTCCTCCCCGCTCGGTCCTGACGCGTGCAGGAAGACGAGACCGACCGGTTTCTCCACTGTCGCCCCGCCGGGACCCGCAACCCCGGTGACCGCAACGGACACGTCCGCGCCGAGCCTCTTCCGAACACCTGCGGCCATCTCCTGCGCCGCCTGGGCCGATACGGCGCCGTGCTCCTCGAGCACGCTCCTCGCGACACCGAGCTCTGACTCCTTGATCTCATCCGCGTAGGCGACAACGCTCCCACGGAAGGCGTCGCTCGAGCCCGGAACGCTCGTCAGGCGGGCGGCGACAAGCCCCCCGGTGCACGACTCCGCGGTCGCGAGCGTCAAGCTCCGCGAGCGGCAGAGGTCGAGGACGATCTCCGCGATCGAGCGCTCGTCCTCGCTGAAGAGGTAGCGCCCGAGAGCCCCCCGCAGCCTCTCCACGAGCACGTCCGCACGTGCCTCCGCGTCCGGCTCGACGACGAGATCGACGTGGATCTCGAACTCGCGGGCGCAGATCGTCGCCTCCACGCCGTCGCCGTCGCCGCCCGCATCCTCGAGCGCACGGGCGACTGCGGACTCGGGGGTTCCGAAGAACCGGAGCGTCCTCCGCCCCCGGTCGGGAGCACGCTCGAGCACGCGCCGGACGGGATCCGACTCGAGCGCGCGCGGCCACAGCCTCCGGAGCTCTCGCGGGGGCCCGGGCAGCACGACCACCACGCAACCGTCAGACTCGAGCACGACTCCGGGTGCCGTCCCGGCGAGCCCGAGCGACAGCGCGCCGGCCGGAAGCGTCGCCTGCTTGCGCACGCCGGTGACGAACTCCGCGTACGGGCGCTGAAGTCGGTCCGCGATCATCTGCGAGACGGCCTCGATCTCGCGCTCGAGGGCGTGGTCCACGACCAGCTCGCGGCCGGCGACGCGTGCGACGAGCTCGATCGTTCGATCGTCGTGCGTCGGGCCGAGCCCCCCGGAGACGAGGCAGAGATCGGCGTCGAAGCCGTCGGCGAATGCGCGCTCGAGGTCCTCCGGGCGGTCCCCGACGATGGTGATGCGCTCCGGCTCCAACCCCAGGCGCAGAGCCTCGGCGGCGAGAAACGGCCCGTTGCGATCCTGTCGCTCTCCCCGCACGAGCTCGCTGCCCGTGACGACGATCGTCGCCCGCGGTCGCGTCAAGAGGAGGCGGGGACGATCCGTCGTGCGGTGACCGTGAACGAGGTTCCGGCCGGAAGCTCGACGCGGTTGCCGTTCAAGCGCACGACGACGTTCTCCGGCTCGGCGAGGGCGAGCTGCAGCCGTTGTGCCTGGAAGCGCTTCGTCTGGCCAAGCTCCAGGGTTCCGCTGTACAGGAGACGACCTGAGGCCGAGACCTCGCGCACCTCCATCCAGGAACCGCCGGAGGTGGCGCGCACCGTGACGGTCGCGCGCCCCTTCGCCGCGGCGACGGTGGTGCTCGGCTGTTGGCCCTGCGGGACGAGCCCCGGAACCATCTGGCCCTCCGGCCCTCCGAACCGCCAGGCCGCGATCACGAGTGCCGTGAGAATCGCGATACCGAGAAGGGCGAGAACCGCGATGCGTGATTCGCGCTGCGGTCGATCGCGGTGCCGCGGCGGGACGCGGCGGGCATGGATCGGCGCATCCTCCTCGCCGACGGCGAAGCGTGTGTTGTACTCGTCGACGAACGGCTGGCCGTCGAGGCCGAGCGACTCGGCGTAGGAACGAAGGAAACCTCTGACGTAGGTCGGGGCGGGCAGGATGTCGAAGTTCTCGTCCTCGAGGGCGCGGAGGTACTTCGGCCGGATCTTCGTGAGCTGCTCGAGCTCGGGAAAATCGATCCCTTGACGGGTGCGAGCCTCTCGGAGGCTGGAGCCGATGTCGAACACGAAGGAGGGATTGTAGTGAGACTCGCCCGAGACCGTTAGTCGCGGCTGCCGACGTACTCGAGCAGCCCGTAGACCCCGAGCGAGACGAGAGCGCTTGCGGCCATGCCCAGGCCCACGATCCCGAGCACCCGGCCGGCGCGTGCGACAGCGCTTCGATCCGCCCCGAGTCTCAACGCGCTCAGGCGACAGGCCCGGCCGGCTAATGCGAGAGCGGCGAGCGCGAGGCCGGCGGCGATGGGGATCGCGAAGGCCGCGTGGAGCAGCTCGTACGTGTCGTTGAACCGCGTCGCGTAGACGGCGAGCGGAAGCGTGAAGACGGACGCGACCCCGAGGACGACCGATACCCACGCGCTGCCCCTGCCCACCGAGGCCGCTCTACTGCTTGACGTACGGACGACCAATGGCGGCGGGCGGAGTCGAGCGACCGATGACACCGGCGACGGCGATGAGGGTGAGGACGTACGGCAGCGCCTCGAAGAGTGTCGAGACCGAGAGCGAATACTCCTGCAAGCTCGAAGCGAGCGCGCTCGAGAAGCCGAACAGCAGGCACGCGACGAGAGCGCCGAACGGACGCCAGCTTCCGAAGATGAGCGCCGCGAGGGCGATGAATCCACGGCCCGCCGTCATGTTGGGCTCGAACGAGTTCACGAATCCGAGCGCGAGGTACACCCCGCCAGCGGAAGCCAGCACTCCCGACAGCGTGACAGCCGCATAGCGGGTGAGAAAGACGTTGATCCCCACCGTGTCCGCTGCTCGCGGGTGCTCCCCGACGCTCCGAAGTCGCAGGCCCGCCGGTGTCTTGAACACGGCGACCCAGGTCACGAAGACCATCGCAAGCGCTGTCCAGATCAGGTAATCCGTGTTGGTGAAGGCGTCGCCGAGAAAGCCGCCCAGTCGGTCAGGCGGGACGTCGTACAGGAAGTCGAGCGACGTGTCCGGGATCGTCGACAGGCCTTCGCTCGGCGTACCGCGGTCTCCGTAGATTCTGATGAACAGATAGCCGGTGATTCCAAGCGCGAGGAAGTTGATCGCCGTCCCGCCGACGATCTGGTCGGCCCGCAGGGTGATGGAGAAGAACGCGTGAATGAGCCCCATCACTGCGCCCGAGAGAAGGCCGATGACGACTCCCAGGACCCAGGTGCCCGTGACGTCCGCTCCCCAGATAGAGAAGAACGCGCCGGTGAGCATCATTCCCTCGAGACCGATGTTGACGACACCCGAGCGCTCCGAGACGAGGCCGCCAAGGGCCGCGAAGATGAGCGGTGTCGCCGCGACCAGCGTCGCCGAGAGGAGAGCTCCCCAGATGACGACGGCGTCGAGGTTGTCGACGCTCGAACGCGTCGCGAGGTAGCCGATGACCAGCCCGATCACCCCGATCGACACGGCATACATCCCGACTCTGCGCTCGCCGCGAATCACCGAGCCGATGCCGATCGCCAGCGCAAGGAGGCCGATGACAACCGGCGCGACCGGGTTCCGAGCTTCGATGGGCGGCAAGGCCACAAGCGCCGCTGCAACGCCGATTGCGACCCCTGCCCACGCGGCTGCCCTCCACCCGCGTGGCAATCGATCCCCGAGCCCACTCACGCCGGGCTCCGCTGACGTCTGCCTCGTCGTAGACGCTGAAGCAGGACCAGGATCACGATGTCCGCCCCGACGAGGAGCACGATGAGCCCCTGGATGATGATCGTGAGCGGCGTTGCGAGCTCAGGCGGGAAGATCTCGGGATCGAGGTTGCGCGTCGATGTTCCCGTCTGCAGGGCGGCGAAGAGCAACGCCGCGAGGCCGATGCCGATCGACGTGTTGCGGCCAAGGAGCGCCACCGCGATTCCGATGAAGCCGATCGTTCCGGCGAAGTCGGTGGTGTCGAGCCTGAACTTCCATCCGAGGACGTCGAGAGCGCCGGCGGCGCCGGCGAACGCACCGGCGATCGCCATCGCGAGCACGTAGTTACGGGCCACGCTGATACCCCCATAGCGCGCCGCCTCCGGGTTGTGCCCGACCGCTCGGACCTCGTAGCCGAGCGTCGTCCGGTTGAGCACGAGCGCGTAGACGACGAGCCCGAGGAAGGCCACGCCGAGGCTGATCCACGGGAGTCCCTGGAGCTCCGGATGACCCCACACGCCGGCCTGCGTCAGCTTCCCAGCCGGATCGACGTCGTTCGACTTCGGGATCTCCGCCGACTGGTCATTCTGGAGCGGCCCTTCGAACCCGAAGAGGTAGGTGCCGACCCAGATGACGATCCAGTTCAGCATGATCGTCGTGATCACCTCGTGCGCGCCGACCGTCGCCTTGAGGAGCCCCGCGATTCCCGCGAGCCCGGCGCCCGCTGCCATCGAGACGATCATGGTGAGCAGAATCAGAGGCACCGCGGGGAGATCGACGTACAGGGGCAGCTCGGCTGCCACGATGATGGATGCGATGGCCCCGGCGATGTACTGGCCCTGGCCGCCGATGTTGAACAGCCCACAACGGAACGCGAACGCGACGGCGATCCCGGTTAGGACGAGCGGAACCCACACGAGGAGCGTCTGCTCAAGCCGGATCGCGGACTGGCACGGGTCGGAGCACGTCTCCCAGGGCAGGAACCAGTTGAGACCCGCGCCCTCGAAGATCGCCTTGTAGGTCGTGAGCGTGTCCGGCACGCTCTTCGTCGTCGCGAACACGACGAGGCCGCCGACCAGGAACGCGAGGAGCGCTGTTACGAGGGGGGCGACAAGGCCGCCCGCCTTTTGCAGCAGCAGGTAGCGGCTGAGGGCGCCCTCCGACTCGGGGTCTCCAGGCGGGACCGAGCCCGGCTGAGTGACGGTGGTGCTCACACGAGCCTCACGCGACTGCCTCTCGCCGCCCGCCGCCGGTCATCGCGACGCCGAGCTCTTCCTCGGTCGCGCTCGGCGGGAACTCACCGACGATCGCTCCTTCGTACATCACGAGGATCCTGTCCGCGAGAGACAGCACCTCTTCGAGCTCGAGTGACACGAGGAGCACGGCTCGACCTTCGTCGCGCTCCTCGACGAGCCGGCGGTGCACGAACTCGATCGCGCCGACGTCGAGACCTCTGGTGGGCTGGGCGGCGATCAAGACACGGGGATCGCGATCGATCTCCCGGGCGAGGATCACCTTCTGCTGGTTGCCCCCCGAGAGGGCAGCGCCCGGTGTCCTAGGCCCGCCACCTCGAACATCGAACTCCTTGATCAACCGGCGGGCGCGCTCGATCAGGCGACGGGGGGAGAGCCATCCGAGGCGTGAGGCCGGAGACTTGCGAAAGTCGTGTAGCCCGATGTTCTCCGCGATCGAGAAGTCGAGGACGAGACCGCGCCGCTGGCGGTCCTCCGGAATGTGACCGACTCCGATCTCGAAGTGGTGGCGCGCGTTCCTGGTCGTGACGTCCTTGCCTTCGACCACGACCTGCCCGCTCTCGGGCCTCCTGAGCCCCGTGATCGCGTCGATGAGCTCGGTCTGCCCGTTGCCGTCGACGCCGGCGATCGCGACGATCTCGCCCCCCCGCACGTCGAACGAGACTCCGCGCACCTTCTCGATTCCCCGCTCGTCCCGCACGTGCAGGTCCTCGACCCTCAGAAAGGACTCAGTCGGCTGAGAGTCGCCCTTCTCCACCCGCAGCAGCACCTCACGGCCGACCATCAGCTTGGCCAGCGACTCTTCGGTCGCTCCGGCAGCCGGCAGGGTCTCGATGCGCTTTCCGCGTCGGAGGACGGTGATGCGATCGGCGATCTCGAGCACCTCGTTCAGCTTGTGGCTGATGAAGATGATCGACTTCCCTTCGCTCTTCAAGGTCTGGAGGATCCCGAACAGCTCGACGGCCTCTTGCGGCGTGAGCACGGCTGTGGGCTCGTCGAGGATCAGGATGTCCGCGCGCCGGTAGAGCGCCTTCAGGATCTCCACGCGCTGCTGCTGACCCACCGTGATGTCCTGGATGCGAGCGTCGGGGTCGATCGCGAAGCCGAAGCTCGTGGCCAGGTCCTGCACGCGCCGGCCGGCCTCGCGGTAGTCGAGGAGAATGCCGTCGCGCCGAGGCTCCACCGCGAGGACGACGTTCTCCGCCACGGTCATCACCGGGATGAGCATGAAGTGCTGATGCACCATGCCGATCCCGCTGGCGATCGCCTCACGAGGAGACGACATGCGTACCGGAACACCGTGAATCCGGATCTCGCCCAGGTCTGGGTGATAGAGGCCGTAGAGGATGTTCATCAGCGTCGACTTCCCGGCGCCGTTCTCGCCGAGAAGCGCGTGGACTTCCCCACGACGGAGGTCGAAGTCGATGTGGTCGTTCGCGAGCACCCCGGGGAACTGCTTCGTGATCCCGCGGAGCTCGAGAATCGGGGCTTCGGTCGCCACGTGCGGCGATTCTAAGGGGGTGGGCCGAGACCCACCCCCTGGAACCCCTATGACCCTAGAACTTGATCGTGGGCTTGATCTTGATCTGGCCCTTTGCGATCTGTCTCTTGAGCGCGTTGGCCTTCGCGAGATCGCCCTTGTTCACCTTCGGGCTCACCTTGCCGAAGCCGATACCTCCGTTCTTGACGTTGAACAGGAAGTCGACGCCGCCCTGGAGCCGGTCGAGGTGGGCACGCTTCGTCATGATCACGACCGCGAGATCGACCTTCTTCGTCGCGCTCGTGAGCATGTGTGCACCGAGGTAGGACTGATCGGCGTCCACGCCGATCCCCCAGACCTTCTTCTCCTTCGCCGCCGAAAGGGCACCGAGCCCGCAGCCACCGGCAACCTGGAAGACGGCCTGCGATCCCTGGGCGATCTGGCGCAGCGCGACCTTCTTGCACTTGGCCTGATCAGAGAACGTGGGATCGTTCGCGTAGTTCGCGATCACCTTGATCTTCGGATTCGCCTTCTTGGCGCCCTGGATGTATCCGCTGATGTACTTCACGATCGCGGGGACGGCGTTGGCGCCAACCGCGCTGATGACCTGCTTGCCACCCGTCCGCTTCGCGGTCAGAGCCGCGAGGTAGCCGACGAGATACCCGCCCTCGTGCTCGGAAAACACGATGCCGGTGTAGTTGCTCGGGCCCGACGGCAGCAGGAACTTCGTCACGTCGATGCCGACGAACTTCTGGCGCGGGAACCGGGGTGCGACGGTGTCCAGGTGCTCGGCGTGGAAGAAACCGTTGGCGACGACGAGGTCGTAGCCGGCCGATGCAGCCGCCAGCAAGTTCGGCAGCCGGTCTTCGGCCTTGTTGGTCACATAGACGCGGGTCGAGATGCCGATCTGCTTGCCGACTCGGATCCGCCCTTCGTTGCCGAGCTGGTTGAAGGACTTGTCCTGAAGACTTCCGATGTCCGTGACGAAGGCCATCCTGAAGTCGTCGTGGCTCGCGGAGCCTGTCGAGCTCGCTACGAGCGCGATCGTCGCCGTGAGCCCGAGCAGCGCAACGACCGCCTTTGTGCGTCTGATCACTTGCCCTCCTTACGAATTTGACCTGCCGCCCTTCTTGGACGACTGATCTAACCGCAAGTTGGACGTCTTCTCAAGTCGCTACCGACTTCTTACAACCGGTCAGGCGCGGTCGAGCTCGGCGTCGGAGACGAGGACGCGTCTCGGCTTCGATCCTTCGTAGCCGGAGATGATCCCGCGACGCTCGAGCATGTCGATCAATCGGCCCGCCCGTGTGTACCCAACGCGGAGCCGGCGCTGGATGAGCGACACAGACGCGGTCTGCGTCTGGACCACGATCTCGATCGCGCGGTCCAGCAACGGATCCTCGTCCGGGTCGAACTCGCCGTCCTCGTCGCCGTCCTCGAAGGCGGCCTCGCGTGCCTCGAGGAGCGACTCGTCCAGGTCTTGCCCGCGCTGCGAGCGGCACTGCTCCACGATCAAGGCGACCTCTTCCTCGGTGACGTACGCACCCTGGAGGCGCTGGAGACGCGAGGTTCCGAGCGGCTTGAAGAGCATGTCGCCCTGGCCCAGGAGGCTTTCGGCGCCCGCGGTGTCGAGGATCACGCGCGAGTCGGTCTGGCTCGAGACGGCGAAGGCGATCCTCGACGGAACGTTCGCTTTGATCATCCCCGTGATCACGTCCACCGAAGGCCTCTGGGTCGCGAGCACGAGATGGATCCCGACCGCGCGAGACTTCTGCGCGAGCCGGATCACGCAGTCCTCGACCGCCTGCGGCGAGACCATCATCAAGTCGGCGAGCTCGTCGATGACGACGAGGAGGTACGGGAGCGGTGCTTCCCCACGCGCCCGGAGCGCGCGGTTCGCCTCGGGCAGACTGCGAGCGCGGACGAAGGACAGCCGCTCGTAGCGGCGCTCCATCTCGGCGACCACGTTCATGAGGACGGTCGCGGCCTCCTTCGGGCTGGAAACGACCGATGTCAGAAGATGTGGAATCGACTCGTAGTAGCCGAGCTCGATGCGCTTCGGGTCGATCAGGATCATCCGCACTTCGTCTGGCGTCGCGCGCACGAGGATCGAGCTCAGGATCGTGTTGATGCAGCCGGACTTGCCGGAGCCGGTCGTCCCCGCGATCAGGAGGTGTGGCATACGCGCGAGATCGGTCCAGATCGCGTTTCCGGAGATGTCCTTGCCGAGCCAGACGGCGAGCGGGCTCGCGGTCGCCGGCAGGTCGTCGTAGATGTCGCCGAGGGTGACGAGCCGCGGGGAGAGGTTCGGCACCTCGACGCCGACGGCCTGCTTCCCGGGGATCGGCGCGAGGATCCTGATTTCCGTGGTGGCGAGCGCGTAGGAGAGGTCGTCGCGGAGAGCCGCGACCTTCGAGACCTTCGTTCCCGGCGCGAGCTGCAGCTCGTAGCGCGTCACACGCGGACCCGAGATCTGGCCGATCACGGTCGCGTCGATGCCGAACTCGGCGAGCGTCCGCACGAGCAGGTCGGCGACGCGCGCGCCGGCGTCCGCACTCGTTGCCGCGACCGCGGGTGAGCGGCGGAGGATCCCGCGATCCGGAAGCCGGTACTCGGTGTGCTCCGAGGAAGTCTCGAACACGCTCTCCCTGCTCTCGAGCTCGGGTTCCGTCGCCTCGGGGACGAGGAGCGGCTGCTCCCCTGACGCGTGCGCGCCGACGACGTCCGGAAACGCTTCCGCCCCGTCGAGGAGGCGACGCGGCCGCGGCTCCTCGGGCTCAGCCGCAAGCGTGGCCGACTCGCCCGTCTGCGACTCGCTCGAGACCCGGTCGAAAGCGCGCCGCGCTTCGGTGCCGGCCTGCCTCACGACGTGGCCGGTGTGGCGCAGGATCGCGCCGGTCGAGGCGCCGCTGACGAGCAAGGCGCCCGCGACGAGCAGCGTGCCGCCCACGATCGCCGCGCCCGTCTCGCCGATGAGCGCAGCGAGCGCACCGGCGAGTGCGAGACCGATCCAGCCTCCGCTGTCCTTGGCGAGGAGCGTCATGAGGCCTAGAAGCCCCACGCCGAGACCCAGCCGGAACGGACGCACATCGAGAAGCTCGCTCCGTGCGAGCATGAGCCCTCCGATCGCGACCAAGACGAGCGGGAGCATGTAGGCGGCACTCCCGAACACGCTGTCCAGGGCGCCCGCCAGCCACGAGCCCACGGCGCCGCCGTCGAAGCCGAGGTAGAGGATCGCGGAGAGCACGAGCCCGAGCGCCCCGAGCGCGAGCCCGATGAGCTCGCTCTCGTGGTGGGAGCGGGCGCGCTTCGTCCGCTTCCTCACGCGTGCGGGGACGCGTGGCCGAAGCGGCCGCTTCCTCTTCCGGCGAGCCATGAGGCGTCGATTCGCCGCAGGTCCGCCTGCTCCTGCGCACTGATTGGGGT
>JACCWU010000280.1 GCA_013697465.1 Actinomycetota bacterium
CTCGACCATCGCGTGGAGCCACGATCTCCTCGACTTCCGTGAGCAGGAGCTGTTTCGCAGGCTCGCGGTCTTCTCCGCGGGGGCGGCGCTCGAGGTCGTCGAGACGGTCTGCGACGCCGACGTCGAGGAGCTCCTCTCGCTCGTCGCCAAGAGTCTCGTGCGCCAGACCGAGCGCGCCGGCGGCGAGCCCCGGTACTGGATGCTCGAGACGATCCGGGAGTTCGCTGCCGACATGCTCGACGAGTCCGGCGAAGCTGCCGTGTACCGCGACCGGCATCTGGACTGGTTTACCGGTTTCGCCCGGGACGCACGCTCGCGACTCGTGGGACCCGGCTCGACGGAGTGGCTGGGCCGTCTCGAGGACGACCTCGACAACTTGCGGGTGGCGAGCCGATGGGCACTCGAGCAGGTGACGGAACGGCATGAGGACGCACCGGGTCGCTACGGCGAAGCGGTCGTCGCGCTGACCCGGGTGCTCGGTTCTCTCCACCTGCTGCACGGGCGTTATGCCGAGGCGGAGGACGCGCTGCGCGGGGCCATCGCGCTCGAGCCGGAGCGCCCGCAGGCGGCTCTCTTCCACGCACAGCTCGGTAGGGTGCTGCGGCTCCGAGGATTCTTCGACGCCGGGCTCGAGGCGCATCTTGCCGCGGAGCGCTGCCTTGGCCCCGCCGCGGCAACTGACGACGAGCCCTGGTGGCACGCGTGGCTCGAGGTGAAGCTGAGTCAGGCGAATCACCACTACTACCAGGGGAACCTCGAAGAGCTCGCTGCCGTGATCGCGGAACTCGAGTCGAAGGTGGACCGGCATGGGACCCCCGAGCAGGGCCTCGACTTTCTCCACGTTCGCGCACAGGCGGCGTTTCGGCGGGAGCGCTACGTGCTCTCGGAGGAAACCGAAGAGCTTGTCCGCGAGATCCATCGACGGTCGAAGGCGCAGGAGGACGTGGCTGAGCACTTCGTTCTCGGTTTCTGCCTGCTTTGGCGCGACAAGCTCCCCGAGGCGCAGCGGTACTTTCAGTTGGGTCTCGAGGACGCTCGCCGCTACGGCGACGCGCTCATCGAGGTCCGGTGCCTCGTCTATGACATGGTCTCGCGCCGAAAACAGGCGGATGTCGACGGGGTGCGAATGCGGCTTGCGGAGCTCGACGGCATCGACGAGCTTCACGGCTACGAAGGACTGCTCGCTGCAAACCACGCGTGGGTTGCGTATCGCGACGGCGACCACAAGGGCGCCATTGCCTTTGCCGATCGCGCGTTTGCGCAGTGGCAGCCTACGAGTCCTGGCGGGGGATGGTCCGTCTTCGATTGGACCGCGCGCTTCCCGTTGCTGGCCGTCGAGCTCGCGCGAGAGCGGAGCGATGCTGCGTTCGAGCACGCGAAAACGATGCTGGATCCGTCGAGCCAGCCGTTGCCGCCGGACCTCGCGACTCTCCTCGAGCAGGCCGTGGGGCAGCGGGATCCCGCGCTACTGGTTCGGGCGATCGAGCTTGCCCGCCCTCGGGGATACACCTGAGCGCGACGCTAAGCGAACCGGGTGAAGCTGGCTCGTCAACGCCGTCCGGGTGACGTGTCAAGCGCCTCTGGGTGACGCCCGCAGCGGGGGAATCGCGCAGGCTATTGATCACTCACAGCGCGCGACGATGCGGCGGCCGCGAGTGACTTGCAGGTGAAGGACAAGCGCGGTTCCTCCTCATATCTGAGGGACCTGCCGGGACAGGGAGCGAGGGATACGGCGGCAACCTCGCTCCCGTCCCACTTCGAAGTGGTTGTGTCCGCCTCAAGATCTCCCGGAGCGGTGCCGATAGCGAGAGCGACTCCCGACTGGGGACTGACGGCAATCAGAACCAGACGGAGAGAGAGAAGGGGCGGCGGACGACGCCGCCCTTCTCATTTCCCGGGCTTTCGCCACTCGAAGACGGCGATGAGGCAGCCACTCTCGCTCCGCGAGTCGTGGCGCGTTCCCGCCTCGTAGCTCACGAAGTCGCCTGCGGCGAAGACCGTTCCGTCCGAGTCGACGAGGTCGCCCTCGAGGATCAGGAACTCCTCCATGCCCTGGTGCTCGTGCGAGATGGTCGCCGCACCTGGTTCCATCCGCATCAGGTAGCACCCCTGGCCCGTCGCGCGATCGAAGTTCACGGGGAGCCAGCTCAGCTCCGGTTGGACGGGACCCTCGAGGTCGTAGGGGAGAAACGGCGTCGAATACGTGTTGAGGACGCGCCGCCCTCCCGGCCCCGGCCTGGTGACGTCCTCAGTCATCGTGGACCGTGCGTCCCTCCATGCCGCCCGCGACGACCACGACCTGCCCCGTCACATGTCCGGAGACCGAATCGGAGGCGAGCACGACGACCTGGGCTGCGACATCCTCCGGCTGGGCGACCTTTCGCAGCGCCATCGTTCGCGAGACGGCCTGTACGCGTTCTGGATCGACGAGGCCGCGCGTCATGGGCGACTCGGTCCAACCTGGTGCGACAGCGTTCACGCGTCCGAGCGGCGCGATTCGCACGATCTCGTTCTTGAGCGAGAGAAGAAAGCCGCCGAGGAGCGCGGACTTCGCCGCTGCGTAATCCGCATGTCCGGCCTCGCCGAAGATCCCCGCCGTCGAACCGACGAGCACGAGCGAGCCGTGGCCGTTCCGCTCGACCTCACGCAGGAACTCCCGCGCCACGAGAAAGGTCGTGGTCAGATTCAGGCGCAGCGTCTCGTCCCAGCGCTCGAGCGAGAGCTCCCACACGGGGACGTCGTCGCGGGGCCAGACGCCCTGCACCTCGACACAGACGTCCACGCGACCGAGTGCTTCACGCGCCTCGGCGAAGAGCCGCGCCACCTCGGTCTCGGCCGTGAGATCCGCCTGCACGGTCGGCACTCCGCCGAGTTCCTCCGCGAGCGCCTGCGCCCGCGCCGCACCCCGGTTGAAGTGGACGACGACGCGCGCGCCCTCGCTCGCAAATCCGCGTGCACAGGCCGCGCCGATCCCGCCCGACCCGCCGGTGACGAGAACGCCCTTCCCCTGAAGCCCCGTGTCGATGCGGCGTAGGCTACTCGCGTGCGCGTCCACGTCATCAGCGACATGGAAGGCGTCGCCGGCATCGTCAAGTGGGAGCAGGTCGGCGGCGGAGAGGCGCTCTTCGAGGAAGGCCGCAGGCTCTACACCGAGGAGATCAACGCCGCTGTGCGCGGGGCGAAGGCGGCGGGAGCGACTGAGATCGTCGTCATGGACTGCCATGGCGCCGGCGCGGGCTGGACGTTCAACTCGCTCATCCCCGACGCGCTCGATCCTGATTGCGAGTACGTCGTCCAGGACGAGTGGACCGAGTACACGGAGTTCCTCGAGCAGGGCTGCGACGCGGCGCTCTTCGTTGCGATGCACGCGCGCGCCGGGACGCGATACGGCGTCCACAACCACACGATCTCGGGCAGGGACTACCAGAACCTCTGGTTCAACGGCACCCTCGTCGGCGAGACGGGGATCAACGCGGCGCTCTGCGGCACCTGGGCTTGCCCGGTGCTGCTGGTCACGGGCGACGAGGCAGCCTGCGCGGAGGCGCAGGACCTCCTTGGCAGCGGGCTCACCACCGTCGCCGTCAAACGCGGCATCGGCGCGCAGTCGGCTCGGATGATCCCGCCGCTCCGCGCACGGGAGATGATCGAGGCGGGCGCGAAGCAGGCGCTCTCGGACCTGAAAGCCGTTGCGCCGTACGACCCCGGGCAGCCGTGCGAGATCAAGGTGGAGTTCAAGAACACGGTCGCACCCGACAAGCTCCGCTTCCGAGCCGGCGTCGAGCGGGTGGACGACCGCATCGTCCGAGCGACCGCCGACACCTGGTGGGAGGCCTGGTGCCGCTACTTCTTCTAGCGATCTGGGGGATGCCAGCCGCGTATTGCATGACGAGTGGTGTTTGACACAAGCAGGCGGAAGCGGTGTGATTGCTGGTCATCATCGACACGATCCACGTCCGGTCACAAACAATCGCGTGGAACGGGGGTCATAACGTTCATCCAATTGAGCAAGGAGGAAGAGATGCAGGTAAGGGGATTTAAGCCCCGGGCGTCCGTGGCGCTGGGGGTACTGCTCCTCAGTGTCCTCGCGCTCGCCGCCGTCCTCGGGGCGACAGCGACGAAGTCCGCCGCAGCACCGTCGGCCACGGCTGCTCTGGACGCGACCGCGATCGCCTGCGGCAGAACGCAAACGATGGGGTTTGCAGCGCCGATCACCGGGCCGGCCGCCTCGGCCGGAGCACAGATGGTGAAGTGGGGCAAGTTCGCTCAGACGCGTTGGAATCGAGCGCATGCGCGGAGCAAGATCCGGCTCGTCATGGGCGACACCCAGCTGCCCGACACGGCCCAGGCTGTCAGGGTGGCGGAGGGCTTCGCCTCGAACCAGCAACTTCTCGCCGTCGTCGGCCCGGCCGGAAGCCAGGAGGTCGAGGTCTCGACGGCGCCGCTTCGGCGCGGCGGGCTCGCGAACATCTCCGGTACGGCCACGCGGACCGACCTCACGTCCGGCAGGCGTCGCGGATACTTTTTCCGCACCGTCCCGAACGACGACCAGCAGGCGGCGAGAGCGGTGGCGTACATGCGCGTCACGCTGCGCGCGGCCCGGGTCGTCATCATCGACGCGCAGAACAGCTATAGCGTCGGCCTCTCCGACACCGTCCAGCGGCAGCTGCAGGCCGCGGGGATCACCGCGCAGAGGGAGTCCGTGAACGAGGCGACGGTCACCGACTTCTCGTCACTGATCGTGCGCATCCCGAACGACACCCAGGTCGTCTACGTCCCGTGGCAGCTGGCGGCGAAGGCCCAGCTCTTCGGCCAGCAGCTTCGGGCTTCGGGCAGAAACGCCGTCCTCTTCGGCGGGGACGGTCTCTACGTCCCGGACGACTTCAAGATCCCGGGCTCGTTCGTGACGGCGTTCCCGGTGGCGGGGAGCCATCCGCTCATCACGGCGTACCAGAGTGGTCCAGGTGGCGGCCGGACCGACCTGTTCGGCCTTCCGAGCTACGTCGCGGTTGAGATTGCCGCCCGTGCGGTCGAGAAGGCGTGCGCGAACCGGCAGGCGACCCGCGCCGAGGTGAGGCGCTTCATCAACCTGACGAACATCCCGGCGTCGCAGTCGCTGCTCGGATTCCGGATCAGGTTCCAGCAGCGCGTGCAGGCGCCGCTCGGACCGGGCGACATGCAGACTCCGGCTGCATACATCGTCTACAGGATCAACGCGAACGGCGAGTACGTGAAGGTCGGCTAGGACACGGAGTCAAGGCGTGCGGCCCACCTCGGTGG
>JACCWU010000318.1 GCA_013697465.1 Actinomycetota bacterium
CCTCGGTGCCGCTCTCCCGTCGCGAAGCGCACACCCGAGCAGAAGCCGGCCAGCGGCTTCTGCTCGGGTGGAAGCGGCCCGGGCGCGCCAGATCGCGCACTCGGACGCGGGAGATTGTGGCACCCACCATCTGACCAGGCTCAGCCCACCTTCCGCGGGCTCGTGTAGTACGTCTTCGAGAACGCGTTCAGTGGGTTCTTGAAGCCGCTCCACTTCGTCGAGGTCGCGTCCAGCGCCACGTGGTTCGTGAGCTGCGTGTACACGAACGCGTCGTAGACCATCTTCTGCATCTTGTAGATGATCGCCCTTCGCTTCGCGGGGTCGACCGTCACTCCCTGCTGGTCGTAGAGCCGGTCGTACGCCGGATTGTCCCAACCGGTGTCGCTCCACGAGCACCACTGGCCCTTCGTGACCACGGAGAGCTGGAAGTCCGGCTCGGGACCGGCGATCCAGTCCCACATCGCGATGTCGAACTTCGAGTAGCCGATGTTCTTCGATCCGTCGCACTTCGCGTCCGTCTCGAGCGCATACGTTGCGGTCGAGTCGCCGCCGACGTGCTGCGTCGCCCTGACGCCGAGCTTCGCCCAACCCTCCTGGACGATGTCGAACATCCGGTTGATGTTGAAGTCGGTCGAGGTCGGCGTGATGATCTCGTACCGCATCGCGTGCGCGTCCTGGGCGTACTTGCCCGAGGTTGCCGGAGCGACGCGGATCCCGTCCGAGCCGCGCCTGTAGCCGAGTTTGTCGAGCGCCGCGTTCGCGGCCCGGCAGTTGTACTTCGTCGGCCCCAGGTTCGGGTTCTCCAGAGGCGAGATGTGCCCGACGAGGCTCTCGACCTTCGTCGCGTAGCCGCTGAAGACGACCTGGATCATCTTGTCCCGGTCCACGCACATCGAGAGCGCCTTCTTCACCCGCGGGTCGAGCAGTTCTCGGTTCTTGAGCTTCCGCTGGTTCGCGTTCCACGTGATGTTCGTGATCTCGCCGCCGGGCCACTCGTTGACTTTCACACCGGTGCTCCGCTTCACCGCCTTCACGGCGTTGAAAGGCACCTGGTCGATCCAGTCGAGGTTCCCGCGCCTCAGGTCGGCGATCATCGAGTCGGAGTTCGTGTAGTACGTGAGCGCGATCGCGTCGGCGTTCGACTTCGGCCCATAGAAGTTCGAATCGGGAATGAACACGGTCGTGCCCTTCTTTTCGTACTGCTTCACCGTGTAGGCGCCGCCCGTGACCATCGGAAGCTTCCCCTCGGGCCGGTACGTCTTGAGCGCCTTGCCTCCCTTCTGCTTCTTCTCGTACGGCTCCCAGACGTGCCGCGGCAGGATCGGGAGCGCGCCGATGAGCCAGAGAGCGTTCCCGACCGGGGCCTCGTAGCGGACGACGAGCGTGGTCGGATTCGGCGCAGTCGCGCGCTTCGCGTGGTTGAGCGACGTGGCCTGCACGGCGGTCGCGCCGTCCGCGTACTTGAGCGTCGTGTTGATCGTCCATGCTGCGTCGCCTGCCGTCATCGGCCGCCCATCGGACCACTTCGTGTTCGGCCGCAGCTTGAACGTCCAGACCTTGCCGCCACCGGAGACCTTCCACGACCGCGCCCAGTCGCCCGCGATGTAGTACCCCTTTCTCTTCGAGTAATCGGTCCCAACGAGCAGCGGGTACACCATGACCATCGCGTTCAGGCCCTGGCCCTCGATGTAGTTCCAGGGGTTGAACGAGTCGATGTAGCTGGTCGTGCCGACGCGGAGGATGCCGCTGCCGCCCGCCTTCGCCTCGACCGGGGCGGCGCTCGCCGTCCCGCCCTTGGACCCGCCCCAGCCTGCGGCGGCCGCCGCGATGAGCGCGGCCACGGCCAGCAGGACGAGCATCAGACGTCTCGACCTCTCTCTCTTCATGTCTCCTCCACCTTCCCGAGTCGTTGCCTCGGCTTTGACGACACCGACACCATCGAAGTTGTGTCCGCCTGCACCGGATGGTCGCCGGAGAGACGACCCGGTGGCGAGCATACGCGGCCATGCCGGTCGGAGCCGAAGCGACGAGTCAACTGGACGCGGCGCAGTCTCACAACCTTCTTCTCCTTTCGGCCCCGCCGGATCCGGGGATCATGGCTACGGCCTGACCAACCAGTCAAGCGCGGTCGCGCTACGCGCCCTCGACCCGTCCCTCCTCCATTCCGGTAAGCGCCGCGAGCACGAGGTCGCCAACGGTCTCGAGCACGTAGCCGCCTTCCTGGACGACGACGGTCGGGAGACCCAGTGCGCCCAGGATCCTGCCGCCCTCGCGGAATCCCGCGGCGGTCACCCGGAGTGGGCCTGTCGGGTCCGCCTCGGCGGCGTCCACTCCGAGCGCCAGGACGAGCGCGTCCACGTCCTCCACCCAGCGCGCGAGCTCGCCCACGCCGGCAAGCCAGTCGTCGTCTCCGCTCCCGGGCGCCAGCGGAAGGTTTCGGTTTGAACTGTCGCTCTCGTCCTCGAAGCCGACGAAGTGCGGAAACCAGCCGGCCCGCGGGTCGACGTGCACCGACCCCGTCAGGACGTCGTTGCGGCCGGCGAAGATCGCCTGCGCGCCGTTTCCCTGATGCGCGTCGACGTCCACGATCGCCACCCTCGTCATGCCTCGGTCGCGCAGGTACTGCGCGGCGATCGCCGTCGAGTTGAGGTAGCAGCTGCCGCCATAGGCGGAGCGGGTGACGTGGTGGCCGGGCGGCCGAGTGCACGCGTACGCAGCGGGCGCCCCGTCGAGCACGAGATCGGCGGCGGTGAGGGCGACGTCCACGGCGGCTCGCGCTGCCTCCCACGTCTGCTCGCCGATTGGCGTCATCGTGTCGAACGCGAACATTCCCGTCCGCGCCGACATGGCCGCGGGCACGGACGGCTCGAGACCGGCGAGCAATCCCCGGTGCGGGAATATGTAGGGGACGACGCGAGGTTGCCCCGGATCGTCCGGATAGCCCGCCGCCCGCCAGAGCTGCCACGCATCCCGCAGGAAGTCCACGAGCTCGGCGTCGTGGACGGCGAGGAGCGCGTCGTCCTCATGAGGCTCGGCGGGCACGAGCCTCGCGCCTGCGCCGCCGAGCGCGGCACGAATCGCCTCGGCTCGCGCGGGAACCTCGTTGCCGGGATCCGGCAGCCCGATCCAGACCTCGCCGCCCGGCTCGTGGAGGAGGCAGCTCTCGCTCCAGACCACGGGCATCTCGAGTGCCACGGACGCGAGCGTAACCGTTGCGCAGATCGGGAATCGGCTAACGCCGACTCCCGATCGCGCGAACATCCTCAAAGCGCGGCAGCGTCGCGTCCGCGGCGGTGCTGGTCTCCATCCTGTACGCCGCCCGTATAGCCCGTGGCGACCCGCGACGTATACCGTTCAGTCCATGTGCAGAAACATCAAAACGCTCTACAACTTCGAGCCGCCCGCCACCGAGGACGAGGTGCGCGCCTCGGCGCTCCAGTACGTTCGCAAAGTCGGCGGCGCCACGAAGCCGTCGCAGGCGAACGAGCACGCATTCGCCCGAGCCGTGGACGAGGTGGCTGCTGCCACGCAGCGGCTGCTGGACGCGCTCGTGACGACTGCGCCTCCGCGCGATCGCGAGCGCGAGGCTGAGCGTGCTCGCGCCCGCGCCGCGCAGCGCTTCGGCGCCGCTGCCTGACGGACTCCCCGTCGAGCACGGACTGACGTCGGGAAAGACCGTGCGGCCGAGACGCGCTACGCGGTCGACGGAACGCCGAGCTTGTCGCGCAGGTAGCGCAGGTAAGGCTGTGGGTCGATTGGGCCACCGACGACGCGCTCGATCGTCTCTGCCGGGGTGAACTTGCGCCCGTGCACGTAGAGGTTTTTCCGCAACCAGCCGAGGAGGTCGGCGAACTCGCCGCGCTCGATCTGCTCCTCGAGGTCCGGTATCGCCTCCGCCACGCGCGCCCAAATCTGCACGGAGAGGACGTTCCCGAGCTGGTAGGTCGGGAAGTAGCCGAAGAGCCCGTCCCCCCAGTGGACGTCCTGCAGAACGCCGGCGGCGTCGTTCGGTACCTCGAACCCGAAGAGCTCGTGGAAGCGGGCGTTCCAGGCGTCCGGGAGATCCTTGACCGCCAGCCGTCCCGCTACGAGCTCTTGCTCGAGCTCGAAGCGAAGGATGATGTGCAGGCCGTAGGTCGTCTCGTCGGCATCGACGCGAATGAACGAGCGGCGCACCCGGTTCACCGCTCGATGGAACCGCTCGAGGGAGACGTCGCCGAGCACGTCGGGGAACGTCTCCTGGAGGCGCGGGTAGAACCAGCGCCAGAAGGGAAGCGAGCGTCCGACGAGGTTCTCCCAGAGCCGGCTCTGCGACTCGTGGAGCGCCATGGAGAAGTCGGTTCTAGACGGCGCCGTCTCCATCGGCGTCCGGTCGAGCGAGGGGCTCACACCGTGCTGGTAGATCCCGTGGCCGAACTCGTGCATGGCGGTGAAAAGGGAGTAGAGATCGTCCTCCGCGTAACGCGTGGTGATCCGGATGTCGCGCAAACCCGAGTTCGTGGCGAACGGATGCACGGTCGGATCGAGCCGGAACTCGCCCGCGGGAGCCCCGAGCCGCTCGAGGAGCTCGAGCGAGAGGGCATGTTGGGCGTCGACGGGGAACAGGCCTCGCATGAAGCCCTCCTCCTCGTCGGAGGGCCCACCCGCGAGGAGCGAGGTGAGCTCAGGCTTCAGGACGTCGAAGACGGCGCGAACCTCCGCGGTTCGCATGCCTGGCTCGTAGTCGTCGAGGAGGGCGTCGTACGGGTCGTCATACGGCGCGAAGCACTCCGCATATCGTTGCTTGAGTCCGAGCATGCGCTCGAGCGCTGGGCGGAAGGAGTCGAAGTCGGAGCGCTCGCGCGCATCGACCCAGACCTCGAAGGACTCCGCTCGCGCCTTTGCGATCTCCGCGCTCAACTCGGCGGGGACGCGCCGTGCCTTCTCCCAATCGCTCCGGGTGACTCGAATCAGGCACGCGTCGTCGGCATCGTACGGAAGGCCGTCCGCGTAAGGCTCGAGCTGGTCGAGGAGCTGCCCGATCCTCTCGTCGACGAACCGTTCGTGGGCGATGCGCTCGACGGACTCGAGCTGGGCCGCGCGCGCTCCTCCTCCCGCGGCCGGCATCAGCACCGACATGTCCCAGATGAGCATTCGCTCGGCGCGTCTGAGGTCGGCGATCTCGCCGAGCCGATGCCGGAGCTCCGCCAGAGCCGCAGTCACGATCGGACCTTACCGAGGGCGCTGCGATCCGCGTTACCGAGAGCGCGGGAACGACCGCCGACCCACCTCGGCGAAGTTGCTTCCATCCCACACGAACGTCCTCACCGTGAGGGAGTCTGCGTCGGTCTCGTACACGTTGACTCCTCGCGCTTCCCCGCGACGGTTGGGCCGAGGACGACCCAGACCGGGGGCCGTCGCGAGGACGAGTGATCCTCGCGGCCCGTCCTCGAGTGCCTCGAACTCGCGCCGCTCCGCGATTCCCGCTTGGTGGACGTGGCCGCCGACGATGAGCTCCGCGCCGGCGGCACCGAGAGTCTCCAGGACGTGGTCGCGCTTCGGGAGGGGGCTCTTTCCCGAGCGCCAGGGAGGAGCGGCGAGATGGTGGTGGAGCGCGACGATGCGGAGCGCGCCCGCCTGGGCCTCGCCTAGCGCCGACGCCGCGTGCGCGAGTTGCCGGTCGGTCAGCTCGCCGTCCTCGTGGCGCCAGGGGTCCACGGAGCTCAGCCCGGCGACGAAGACCGTCGGCGACGAGTGAACCGGATTTCTCGGGCCGAAGGCGCGCTCCCATTCCGCGAAGGTCCTCGTGTAGCGGGCGGGCACGGTGTACGGGATGTCGTGGTTCCCCGGTACCGCGAGCAGCGGAAGATCGAAGCTTTCGAGGAGCTCGGCGGCCCGCCCGAGCTCCGCTCGGCGGCCCCGATGGGAGAGATCTCCCGTCGCGAGGAGAAGCTCGGGCTCGAGCCGGGCGGCGAGCTCGTGGAGGGCGAGGAGCGGCTCGGGCGCCTCCCGGCGGCCGATGTGCAGGTCGGAGACGTGGAGAACGCGCGCGGCCACCGCCGGGGCAGGCTATACACTCGGAACGTGTCGAACGAGGCGCCTGAGCTCTTCGACGACGTCTACCTCGGTCTCCGGGCGGGCGGTGCCGTTCGTAAGCAGCGACGCGGGGAGCCGCTCTCGTCCGAGGAAGAGGAGGCGATCGGACGCTGGCGACGTCTCTCGGTGTGGCGGAAGTTCATCGCCATCGGGGCGTTCGCCTTGGGCACGTTCGGCCTCGGCTTCACCGTCGGTGGCCTCATCTTCCGCCGCTCGCGCAAGGCGTGAAATTCCATGCGCAGGACCGGAGCCCGC
>JACCWU010000346.1 GCA_013697465.1 Actinomycetota bacterium
TTGCACAACCGGACCTGACCCCACCTCCGTCTACCATCCGGCGATGCCCAAGCACGAGATCACCGAGCTCGCCGGCGGCGAGCGCGTGATCTCGGAGCGCCTTCCCGGGGTGCGCTCGGTCGCGCTCGGCTTCTGGATCGGCGCAGGGTCGCGGGACGAGCCCGAAGCCCGCGCAGGCGTGTCTCACTTCATCGAGCACCTGCTGTTCAAGGGCTCGCCGCGCTACTCGGCGCTCGAGATCGCCGAGATCTTCGACGGGCTTGGCGGGGAGCTGAACGCCGCGACGTCGCGGGAGACCACGGTCGTGTACGTGCGCATCCCGGACAACCGCCTCGAGATTGCGCTCGACGTGATGGCGGAGATGGTGTTCCGGCCCTCGTTTCGCGACGTCGACTCCGAGCGCGAGGTCGTCCTCGAGGAGATCGCGATGGTCGAGGACACGCCGCACGACCTCGTCCACGACCTCACGGCCGAGGCGGTGTTCGGTGGGCATCCGCTCGGGCGGCCCGTCATCGGTCGCGCCGACGTGATCTCGAGCGTGTCGCGCCGTGCTCTGGCCGCGTACCATGGACGGGCATACGCGGGCCGGCAGGTCGTTCTCGCCGCTGCGGGGAACGTTCGTCACGACCGGCTCGTCGGGATGCTCGAGTCACGCCGAAACGGCGCGGCGGACGGCGCCGCGCCGCTCGCGCGCAAGCCCCTACGCCGGTTGCCGCCCGCAGGGCTCCGGTTTCAGGAGAAGGAGACCGAGCAATACCACGTCTGCCTCGGCGGCCCCGGGATTCCCCGGACGGACGAGCGCCGGTTTGCGGCTTCGATCCTGGACGCGATCGCCGGCGGCTCGGCATCTTCCCGGCTCTTTCAGGAGATCCGCGAGAAGCGAGGGCTCGCGTACTCCGTCTACAGCTACTCGTCGCACTACTCCGACTCCGGGCAGGTGGGTCTCTACGTCGGAACGCGCGGCGAGAACCTCGCCACCTGTCTCGAGCTCGCGGTCGCGGAACTCGGAGACCTGGCGGCAGGGAACGTGCGGCGCGACGAGCTCGAGCGCGCCAAGGAGAACCTCAAGGGGCGGCTTCTTCTCTCCCTGGAGTCCACGTCGAGCCGCATGACACGACTCGGGAAGGCCACAGTGACGGACACGCCGCTCCTCTCGGTCGAGGAGATCGTAGAGCGGCTCGAAGCTGTCAGCGCCGAGGACGTCGCAATGCTGGCCGGCGACCTCCTAGAGCCGAGCCGGTTGTCTGCGGCGGGCATCGGGCCGGACGAGGGCCGTTTTCGCGATGCCGTTGAGCGCGTGAACCCCGAGTTGCTCTCTCGGGCCGCCTGAGGCGTCGTGGAAGTCGCGGTCTTCGGCATAGGCGGGAAGGTTGGGGTTTTGCTCGTACCTGCGCTCGAGCGGGCGGGCCACGAGGTCGTGGACGCTCGCGGGGGCGGCATTGACAGGTGTGACGTCGCGGTCGACTTCACCCGCCCGGACGCTGTCGCCGACAACGCCGAGCGCTGCTTCCAGTCCGGGCTACCGCTCGTCATAGGAACCTCGGGCTTCGACCTCGAAGCGATCGATGCGGGGGCGAAGAAGAATCGAATTCCGTGTTTTCATGCGCCGAACTTCGCGCAGGGCGCCGTGCTGATGATGCGATTCGCCGAAGAGGCGGCGAGGATTCTTCCGAGCGCCGAGATCGTCGAGCTCCACCACGAGACGAAGCTGGATGCGCCCTCGGGTACGGCGAAGGCCACGGCGGCACGCATGGGGACGAACCCGCCGATCCACTCGGTGCGGTTGCCGGGCCTCGTCGCGCACCAGGAGGTCATTTTCGGCGGACCGGGAGAGACCCTGACGATTCGTCATGACACCACCTCGCGCGACGCCTTCGTGCCGGGCGTCCTCCTCGCGCTCGAGAAGGTGCGGGATCTGCCCCCGGGTCTGACGATCGGCCTCGACGCGCTCTTGTGACGCTCGGCTTCGTCCTCGGCGACCTCACCGAGCAGCGCGTCGATGCGATCGTGAACGCGGCCAACACCTCGCTCCTGGGCGGCGGTGGAGTGGACGGCGCCATCCATCGCGCGGGAGGCCCGGAGATCCTGGCTGAGTGCCGCTTGCTCGGCGGTTGCGCGACCGGTGATGCGAAAGCGACTACCGGCGGCCGGCTCCCGGCTCGCTGGGTGATCCATGCGGTGGGACCGATCTGGCGCGGCGGTGGGGAGGGTGAGGCCGAGCTGCTCGCATCGGCGCACCGACGCTCGCTCGAGGTCGCGCTGGAGCTCGAAGCGCGCACGGTCGCGTTCCCCGCGATCTCGTGCGGCGTCTACGGCTACCCGACCGAGCTTGCGGCGTCGGTTGCGGTTCGAGCCGTGCAGCCACTCGCGACCCGCTTCGACGAGATCCGGTTCGTCTTACGCGGCGACGACGTACGGCGCGCATTCGAGAGGGCCGCGGCCGAAACCGAGGATCCGAAGGCGTAAGATCCCGGCGATGCTCGGCGAGATCCTGACCGCGATCGTTACCCCGCTCCGAGCTGACGGGTCGGTCGACCTCGAGCGGTTCCGGGCGCTCGCGTCGCATCTGGTGGACAACGGGTCGGACGGGCTCGTGGTGACCGGCACGACGGGCGAGTCGCCGACGCTCTCCGACGACGAGCGATTCGCGCTCTACGAGGCCGCGGTCGACGAGGTCGGCGACCGGGCGACGGTCGTCGCGGGTACTGGGACCTACTCCACCGACCACTCGGTGCACCTCACCGCACGCGCACACGAGCTGGGCGTCCACGGCTTCCTCGTCGTGACGCCGTACTACAACAAACCTCCCGTGCGCGGGATCGTCGAGCACTTCACGGCGGTCGCAGCGGTCTCGGACCGGCCGATCGTCGTCTACAACATCCCCGGGCGCGTGGTTCTCAACCTCGAGACCGAGGCGATCTCGCAACTCGCGGAGATCGAGACGGTGCGGGCGGTCAAGCAGGCGAACCCCGATCTCGAGCAGGCCAGACGCATCGTCGAGCTGGGGCTCGACCTCTACGCGGGCGACGACGACCTCGTCTTCCCGTTCCTGGAGCTCGGTGGCCAGGGCGGCGTCTGCGTCCACACCCACGTCGTCGGGCCGCAGGTCAAGGAGCTGGTGACGCGCTTCCGACACGGTGACGTGGACGGCGCCCGCGCGCTCGACGAGGAGCTGCGCCCTTCGATCGACCTCCTCCGCGTCGTCGTGAACCCGATCGCCATCAAGTGCGCGCTCAACCTGCTCGGGCACGAGGTGGGCGGGTTGCGGCTCCCGCTCGTCGAGGCGACCGAGGAGGAGCGCGAGGCAGTACGCGGCTGTCTCGAGCGGCTCGGCCTGCTTCAGCCCGCAGCAGCGTTGTGATTGATCTGAAATCGCAACGGCCCGGCTGCGCAGCAGCCGGCTTCAGGGATTTCGCGGGAACGGGATCCGCGCTCGCGGATCCCGTTCTTGGGCGCGAAAACTAGTGTCGCGCGCGAGGGATCTGCTTGCGGCTCTGATGAGTGCTCAGGCGGGTGGGTTCCTCGCGCAGCCGCCCGGGCTGGACGGAGAGCCGGGACTTGGCATCCCCGGGATCTCTGGAGTCCCGCGTCGTCGCACCTGGGACGTGGTCGCCTCGGCTCACGCCCCGGAGCTGACCGGCGACAGCGTGCTCTTCGTCGCCTTGGAAGACGGGGAGCTCGTCGTCGAGGAAGACGTGCCCGACGACTCCATCGGCCCGCTCGCGGACGCGATCGAGGCGTCCCTCTCGCCGCCGTACCGAGCGGCCGCGATGAGGAAAGATGGCGATCTCTGGACCGCGATCGCCGAGCGTGTGCTCATCGTCAATCTCTTGGATCTCGAAGGCGACTCCGTCGATCTGACGGTGGTGGACGGGGTACGTGAGTTGAGGATCGACGAGAAGCCCACGATCCAGCCGCTTGCAGGGCTCGACGCCCTCACGGAAGAGCACGGAGACGTGGCGCTGCACGCGGAACGCGTCGACGGCGACGTGTTCGCCGTGGACGTCTTTCCGCTCTAGCCGCTACGTGGCCGCCGGGAGCGTCGAGGTGGGGGCGCATACACTCACGAGGTGAGCGACGCATTGCGCATCATCCCGCTCGGCGGGCTCGGCGAGGTCGGGAAGAACATGACCGTCTACGAGACGGCCGGCGAGATCATCGTCGTCGACGCGGGTCTCGCATTCCCGCGGGACGAGCATCTCGGGGTCGACCTCCTGCTGCCCGACGTCAGCTACCTCGAGGGCAAGCGCGTGCGCGCCGTCGTGCTCACGCACGGCCACGAGGATCACGTCGGCGGACTGCCGTACCTCCTGCGGGAGGTGGACGTCCAGTCGGTGATCGCGACCCGGCTGACGCTGGCGCTCGTGAAGTCGAAGCTCGACGAGCACGGGCTCGGCCAGGCGGCCGAGCTCGTGGAGGCCGGTCCCGGCGACGATCCCCTCGAGCTCGGCCCGTTTCGCATCGAGCTCGTGCGCGTCGCGCATTCGATTCCGGACTCCGTCGCCCTCGTCATCGAGACGAATGCCGGGCGGGTCGTCCACACCGGCGACTGGAAGCTCGACCACACTCCCGTGGACGGGCTCAAGACCGACGTCGGCAAGCTCGCGGAGATCGGAAACCGCGGAGTCGATCTCCTTCTCGGTGACTCGACGAACGCCGAGCGCCCGGGAACGACCGGCTCGGAGCGGCTCGTGGGTGAGACGTTCCGCTCGATCTTTCCCCTGCGGAAAGGACGGATCCTGGTCGCGAGCTTCGCTTCGAACATCCACCGCATGCAGCAAGCTGCGGACGTCGCGATCGAGTGCGGGCGCCAGATCACCGTCGTCGGCCGCTCCATGCGCAAGAACATGAACATCGCGCGCAACCTCGGGTACGTCGACATCCCGGAAGGCGCGATCGTGAACCCCGGCGACGCCGCGCAGCTTCCTCCGGGGAACGTCCTCGCACTGTGCACCGGGAGTCAGGGAGAGCCGATGTCGGCGCTGACGCGCGTCGCCTACAACGACCACCCGACGCTCTCGGTCGAGCAGGGCGACACGGTCATCATCTCTGCGAAGCCCGTGCCGGGCAACGAGCTGCACGTTCACGATTCCATCAACCAGCTCGCGCGCCTCGGCGCCGAGGTGCTGCACGAGGAGATCGCGCCCGTGCACGTCTCCGGCCACGCCTACCAGGAGGAGCTCCGCACGATGCTCTCCCTCCTGCGGCCGCGCTACGTCATGCCGATCCACGGCGAGTACCGCATGCTTGCGGCGCACGCCAAGCTGGCGCGCGAGGCCGACGTGCCGGAGGAGCGGATCGTCCTCGCGGAGAACGGCTCCGTGGTAGAGCTGGCGCGCGGCGGTGTCAAGCTCGTGGGTCGCGTGGACGCCGGCGTGACCTTCGTCGACGGGCTTCGCGTCGGGGACGTGAGGGACGTCGCACTGCGGGATCGGCGCCGGCTCGCCGACGACGGCGTCCTGATCGTCGTGACGACACTTGCGCAGTCGAACGGCGGCGAGGTCGCTCCGCCCGAGCTCATCGCCCGCGGGTTTGCGGAGTCCGACGAGCTTCTCGCCGAGCTGCGGGCCGAGGCCGAGCGTGTCGTCCGCGAGCTCTCCTCCGAGCAGACGATCGAGATCAAGATCCTCCAGGAGCACATCCACGACGCAATCGGCCAGATCGTCTACGACAGGACGCGGCGCCGCCCCATGGTTCTCCCCGTCGTCATCGAGGTCTAGAGGCTTGATGTGAGATGGCTCGCACCCACGGATGGGCGCCTGCACGCGGCGCTTCGTGTCCGCCTCGATCGGCACCAAGGCGATACAGCCTTGCCACCGATCGAGTCGGCCACGCTGCTTGGTGCATGCCCTCCTCGAGGGCATGCCCATCTCACATCAAGCCTCTACAATCGTGTCTCTGCGCGCTACAACGTGTAGATGAGCTGGAACACGGTCATCGAGGGCAACGCGGCCAGCGAGCCGACGGGGACGAAGCTCGTGTACCAGCTCCGCGCCTGCGAGGTGGCGGCGGTCGCCTTCTGCCGCCTGCTCGAGCGCTGGGGGCGGGGCGATGCCGTGCCCGCCACCGCCGGGGCGCGTCAGGCTGCGCTCCGGCGAGCGGCCGACCGCGTCGAAACGGCGATCGCCGGGCTCGAGAAGCCCCTCTCGCGCTACCTGCTCGAGCTCGAGCCCGATCGGGCCGAGGGACAGTCGTGGTACCTAGGCCCCGGAGCGGCCGAGCTCGTCGAGTGGCGCCCTGTGCTCGACCGCGCAGGTGTTTGTGCGTGTCCGAATCGCGTTGCCTCGGTCTATCTCGAGCTCGCCGTGCTCGTCAGGGCGCTCGAAGGTCTGGCGGCGGCTGCCATGCTCGACGTGATGCCGGACAAGTCCACGCTCTGGGCGGGGCTCTTCGACCTTCGGGACACACTCCTCGGCTCGACGGTCGACGACCTCCGCGCTCTGGCGGCGTAGTTCGGCATCGCCTGTTCGACGCAGGCTCCGTGTTTCGGCCGACAGATCGGTGGGTACAGCCTTCACCATGATGGACTCAAGACCTTTGGGAGTAGTTCTCCTGGTCGGCGGTGCCGTTGGTACGGCGGTCTCTGCTCTTGCCGACCCGCTCGGGATCGGCGAGGGAAACGTCTTCGGTTGGTTGCAGATCACCGGTGTCGTCGTCGGCGCTGTCATCGCGCTCCTCGGAGTCGCCGTGGCGACGGAGTGGGTGCCGGTTCCAGGACGCGCTCGTGGTACCGGCGCTGCAAACCAGACGAACATCGTCTCGGACTCCACGCGGCAGCCGCCGACGCCGTAAGGGGAGAGAGCTACAGGGCTTCGGCTCCGAGCGCCTTGTGCGGGGCATCGGTACGTCGTGCGCTACTCGGGCTCTGCTGTGTGTGTCTCTCCTTGTAACGATCAGGTACTAGGTTCTTGACGCGTCACGTCGCTCGTCGAGCTCGGTTACAAGACGTTTCGGAGCGACGATGCGGTAGCTCTCCTCGGTCCAGTCGCGCAGGAGCTGGAGGTTCACGCCCTCCGCCCGTAGGGGAACCGTCACCCAGCCCGACTTGCCCAGGCCGTAGCCGGTGGGCTCCGCGCCTTCGATGGACAGTGCGTGCGCGTGCGACTCCTCGAGCTTGACCGTGATCCGGCGAGACACCCCAGCCGTTCCGAGGAAGACGAAGATCTTGCCGCTCACCTTCGCAACGTCCTCTCCCCACGGATGCTCCTCCGAGGTCTCGGGCAGAGAAAGCGCGAACTCGCGGACCTTGTCGCGGATCCCGGCCATGACCGGTCGCCACGATATCTCCGCTCGTGCCCGTCCCGATCATCCTCGACTGCGATCTGGGGCACGACGACGCGATCGCGCTCCCGTTCGCGTCCGCGAGTCCCGTGGTCGAGCCGCTCGGCGAGCGGGTCTCGCGACTGGGATAGCCTGCGGCTATGGCCGAGGTCGTCGTCTTCGTCGAGGTGCCGATGGGCTCTCGGAACAAGTACGAGCTCGACCACGACCTCGGCGCGGTCGTCCTCGACCGTCGTCTGTTCACCTCGATGGCCTATCCGGCGGACTACGGGTTCATCGAAGGCACGATGGGCGGGGACGGCGATCCACTCGACGCGCTCGTTCTCGTCGGCGACCCGACCTTTCCGGGTTGTCGCATCCGCGGCCGCGTCGTCGGAGTCTTCCACATGGCGGACGAGAAGGGCCTGGACGAGAAGATCCTCTGCGTGCCGTTGAAGGATCCGGCATGGATGCGTGTCTCCGACGTCCACGACATCCCCGCGGACCTCCGGAACGAGATCGAGCACTTCTTCCAGGTCTACAAGGACCTGGAAGAGGCGAAGGTCGAGACGCGCGGCTACGGCAACCGTGCGGATGCGGAGCGGGTGCTCGCCGAAGCCAGAGTGCGAGCCTCGCACTGATTGGGGTCAGACCCCGGACATGTCCGGGGTC
>JACCWU010000276.1 GCA_013697465.1 Actinomycetota bacterium
AACAAGAAGAACGCGTTCGGCAAGTGTGTCTCGGGCAAGGCCAAGGAGCTCGAGGAGGAGCACGAGGCCGATGAGCAGGCGGAGCTCAATGCGGCGAAGAAGTGCAAGGCGGAGCTCGCCTCACTCGGTGTCACTGCGTTCAACGCGAAGCACGGCACGAACAAGAACAAGAAGAACGCGTTCGGCAAGTGCGTCTCGAAGAATGCGAAGCCGGCTCCCGCACCGTGAGCTGACTGATTTCGAGACGGGGGACCCCGCCGTTGCGGCGGAATGGGGGAAGGGACGAAGGAGGCTCCGGCCTCCTTCGTCGCTGTAGGGGTGGTCGCGACGTCCACACGGGAACGTCGCGACCATCTACGCGAGCGGTTCCCAGCGCGGAAGCGTGAACTTGAGCAGTGTCGGGCCGCCCGGGCTGCTCTCGATCTGGAACGTGCCGCCGAGCATGCGCACGCGCTCGCCCATCCCGACGAGCCCGAGGCGCCCACGCTGTGCGGCCTTGGCCAGGGCACGCTCCACCTCGAAGCCCATGCCGTCATCGGTGATCTGCACCTCGATTGCGCTCCGCCGCGCCCGCACGCGGATTTCGACCGACGACGCGCCGGCATGCTCGCGTACGTTCGCGAGCGCCTCCTGGATGGCCCGAAAGACCGTGATGCGCTGCGCGGACGACAGCGAGTCCGGGTCGCCGCGTATCTCCAGCGCCGCCTGAATCCCCGCGCGGTCGGCGAACGTGTCCACCTCCCGGTGGAGGATCTCACCGAGCGGACGGCTCAAGACGCTCTTCGTCTCGAGAGAGTGCGCGATCTCTCGGAGGTGCCGGTCGATGTGGACGAGGTGCGCCGTCAAGTCCTCGAAGCGGCCGTACGCGATCTCGCGATGGTCGGCGAGGACGAACGGATAGACCTGCTGCTGGAGCAGGCGGACGTCGGCAGCCAGCGCCAGCACGTCCTGGATCGGCCCGTCGTGAAGATCGAAGCCGAGCCGCATCAGACGCCGCTCGGAGGCCGCGACGAGCGTTCGCTCGCGCTCGCTCGAGTGCTCCAAGAGCTGCTCACGCTCGAGGATCGATCCCAGGAACGCCGCAGCTTCGGCGAGGAACGCATCGGCGACGTCGGGCTCGACCGAGCCACAGCGGCCGACGATGGCAGCGTGCGGCTGGCCGAAGCGGGTGACGGCCGCGGATCGAAGCTGAGAGCCCCCAAGGAGCGAAAGGCGCGATCGCCCTCGCAGAACGGCTTTCGCCTCCGCACGAACCCGGCGGCTCGGCTCGGCAGGTCCCCCGAGCGTGAGGACGCACTCCATGCCACTCGTCGTTCGTCGCCAGAGGGATGCATCCGCGAGCACGTGCAGCCCGAGAAGCAGGTTGAGCTGGACCTCCACCGCTACGAGCGGCGGAAGCTCGAGCAGCCTGGGGTGGCCGGCAGCTTGCGTAAAGAGGAGGAATCGGGCCGCGGGGAGGGGGAGGGCACAGGCCTCGGCTACGGCGGCAGCGGCGCCGCGCACGTCCGCCTCGTCGAGCTCGAGAGCGGCCGCAAGCTCGACGATGGCCGAGCCTGCGTACCAGATCGATGCGAAGTGGTCGCCCACCTCACCCGATCCAAAGCCGTTGCGAACGGTGCGCGCGCGCAGAAGAACGTCGGCGAGAGCAGGCCACACGTCTTCCGGGCACCCTTCGTGGAAGTACGCATGGAGTCGCTCGAGCCGCTGCGCCGGCTCACCCGGGGAGGTGCGGCCGGACTCGAGCGCGCGCGTCAGCGGGAGCGGAGCCCCGGACCCGAATGGCGTGCCCGCCTCCGCCATCAGTGGCGATCCTCGATCGTATCCCCTCGGACTTCCACGTCAGTTTGCCTTCCGTCTCTCCTATCCCTCGCAGAATCTAGTCGGTTCCTGGCGTCGCCGTTGCAAAACGCTCGGCCAGAAGACGTTCGATGTCAAGGAGCATTTCCTCCGTCTCGTTCCAGCGATCGAAGACCCGTACGCCGGCTGGGCTGCGACCGCCGGTGTCGGCGGCGATGACGACGGGCAGCTCGGGACGCTGTACGCGCGCGGCGTTCGCCGTTCGCAGGGCCTGCGCGACCTCCGCTCCGCCGTCGAGCACGGCGATGTCGACGTCCTCGCCGACGACCGCATCCGGGAGTCGCTCCGGCGTCGTCAGCTCCTCGACCTCCAGATCGCGTCCACTCAGCAGGAACCGGGCGAGCTTGACGAACCGAGGGTCCCGGCTCGCTACGAGCACGCGTGCACGGGGCTCCGGAACGTCCTCGCTCCACGGCGAGGAGGAGCGATCGGACTTGATCTCGGCCGCGGTACGCGATGCCCAGGCGACCCTGTCCCCGACCTCGAGGCCTCGTCGCTCGCATTCGCCGGCCGCAAGCTCGACGACCTCGCGCGCCCCCCTGCACGAGACGGTGTGCCAAGGTGCGACCTCGCGCTCGATCCTGATGACGACCTGATCGGAGTCGAGGAAGACGACGTCGATCGGGAAGCGCATGAATGCCGTGTGGACGTTCCACGCCGGTCGAAGGACCATTCCTTCCCCCGGTTGCATCCCGCTCCGGCCGAGGAGTCCTCGCATCCGGCGGTGTGCCCGGTCGGCGACGATGCAGCGCTCGCAGACGACCCGGCCGTCCTCCCGGCGGAGCGTCAGCGTGGCCACTTACTTGAGCAGGTCGGAGATCTGGATGAAGGCCGGGACGAGGAGGACGATGAAGATCGCCGGGAAGATGAAGAAGAGAAGCGGGAACAGCATCTTGATCGGCATCTTCTGCGCGCGCTCCTCAGCCGAGGCCTTGCGCCGCTTCCGCATCTCGGAGGCGAGGTTACGCATCGTCGTCCCCATCGACACGCCGAGCCTCTCGCCCTGCGTGATCGAGCGGACGAAGATCCGCATGTTCGGTGTGTCCGCTCGCCGTCCGAGGCTGTCGATCGCCTCGCCGACGGAGAGTCCCATGCGCTGCTCTTGCAACGTCAGCCGGAGCTCCTGGCCAAGCGGGTCCTGGAGGGTCTCGCCTGCGACACGCATCGAGGCCAGGATCCCGAGGCCTGCTTCGATCGTCACGACGAGCAGGTCGATCATGTCCGGGAGCTGGCGATCCATCGTCGTGAAGCGTTCTGTCCTGCGACGGTTGACGTAGAACATGGGCAGAAACCAGCCGAGACCGCCGGCGGCAACTGCACAGACGATGGTCAGGATCCCCGATCCGCCCATCAGCGGCACCATCCAAAGCGTCAGGATGGGGAGGAAGATCGCGAGGATGACCTGGTACCCAAGGAGCTTGCGCGGAGTGGTCCCATACATCCCGGCGGACACCAGCTTCTGGCGGATCTCGTTCTCGCTGAACCGGCTGAGCCTTCGCGCGGCTGCATCGCCGAGGCGGCCGGCAAGCGAGTCGAGCGGACGCCGGCCGGGCGCGTCCTCTGCGCCACCGGCCACTTCCGCGACGTACCCGTAGGTACCGATCTGCTCGAGCGTTCCGGTCGAGCTCTGCGACCTGCGCAGGTTGGCGACGACGATCACCACACCGGCGCCGAGAAGGAGAACTGCTGCGACTGCGATCAGCGTCATCTCACACCACTATCTTCGTGATCTTGTTGAGGATGTACGTCCCCGTGACGAGTAGGAAGACCCAGAGTACGAGCGACGCCCGGCCCACCCCGGTCTCGAAGAGCGGGTCGAGCCAATCCGGGTTGATGACCAGGAGGAATCCGACGAGGCAGAGCGGGAGCGCGGTGAGGATCCAGCGCGCAAGGCGGCCCTGGGCGGTGAGAACGGCGACAAGGCGCATGAGCTCCTGGCGTCCACGGATGTTCTCGACTACGCGGTCGAGGACCTCGGCGGTGTTGCCACCCGCTTCGCGGGCGAGTCGCGTCACCAGCGCGACCTGCTCGATGTCGGCGCTCTCCATTCTGCGCGCCATGATCTGAAGCGCCTCGTCGAGAGGAACGCCGAGCTGCTCGTCCTGGAGCACGCGCCGAAACTCGGTCTTCGAGGGTTCTGCTGCGCCGTTGACCATCACGTTCATGGCGCCGACGAGGCTGTGCCCGGCCCGTAGCGCCCCGGCGAGCACCTCGAGGTTGTCCGGAAGCTGCTCTCCGAAGGCGGCACGCATCTTGGACACACGGATCGACACGAAGAAGCGTGCCATCACGGGGACAAACAGTCCGACCAGGAGCCCCCCGAGCGACTGCAGCACCAGCGCCGCCAGAATCGAGACGAGAATCGCGCCGACCACGGCCCAGCCGGCGATCGTCAGAGCGGTCGCGCGGAAACCCGCCAGCTCGACGTCCCGCTCGAAAGACTGCCACCAGCGATTACCGCCGACTCGGCGCTGGGCCTGCTCGGCCAGCATCGAGGTGACCTCTGCGCGCCGGAGGAGCGACTCCTCCTCGGTGGGGATGTTCACGTACTGCGCCATCCGGCGCCTCATCGACCGCGAGCGCACGTCGACCGCGGTGAGCACCGCGAACACCAGGAGCACAAGCACCGACAGGACGACGAACACCATCAGCCAAGGGGAGAGAATCGTCTTGTCGACGAACGTCCGGTCGAACGTGCCGCGCGGTTTGACGTCGATCGTCGGCGTCGTGTACTTGGCCGTCGCCGGTGGGAGTCCGGCCACGCCGGCACTCACGGTTGCGGCGACGTTCGCGGGAAGAAGCGACCGATAGGTGACCAGGTACTCGTTCGAAAGCTGAGCGCTGATGCCCCTGAAGATCGGCTCGAGGTCTGCCGGCGTGGCGCTCTCGACGTACGTGCCTCCGGTTTGCCGTGCCACACCGCTCAGCGTCTGCGGGTCGTACTGCGCCGAGCGCAGCCCGACCGAGATCACGCGTACGTTCGCGTTCGTGAGCGCTTCGAGCGCTTCGGCCTGTGTCGCCTGGACCCCGCGCCGGTGACCGTCGGAAAGGAGCACCGCGGTCGCGCGTGGAAGCCCCTCCTCCTCGGCCAGCTCGGCGGCCTTGATGAGCGCGTCGTAGATGTGCGTGCCTTCGCTCAGCGCCGGGGCGCTTGCCACCGCGGCGGCGAGCTCACCCTTGTCCGTCGTGAACTCGGAAAGCACCGTGATCTCGGGGTTGTAGGCGATGACCGCGACCGGCAGCGCGCCGGCACGCTGGGCCATGAAGGCGCGCGCGGCGGCCATTGCCCCTGCGATCGGAGCTCCGCGCATGCTGTTGGAAGCATCGACGAGCAGGATCGCGCCGGTGTCGGTTCCCGGCGCCTCGACGGCGAGACCGGTCACCGACCCGCCGTTCTCGGTCAGGAAGAGCTGCCCGGCGTTGAGCGCTCGCCGCTCGGGCAGCAGGAGGGTGTAGCTCCTATCGGGGAAAGCCGAGCCCGGCGCCTCGCGCAGGGTCGGCGCCGATCCTTGGCTGCCTGCGAGCGGTGACACGACGAGGGCGGCCAGCGCCGCCCCTGCCGCTGCGAGGGTGACGCGACGCATCAGGCGGTCGCGCCTCGTCGCTCGTCGAGAACCGTGACGCGGTCGCCGAACAGGCTCTGCGGAAGCTCGATGCCGCGCTTTCGGAATTTCTCGAGGAAGACCGGGCGGAGGCCGGTCGGCCGTAGTGCGCCGTTGATCGTGCGGTCCGGCGCTACGGACTCGATGTGGAACTCGAAGATGTCCTGGAGCTGGATCACGTCCGACTCCATCCGGAGCACTTCGACGACCTGGGTCACCCGGCGGGATCCGTCCTCGAGCCGCTCGATCTGGACGAGCAGGTCGAGCGCGGCCGAGACATGCTGGCGGATCGCTCGCAGGGGGAGGTCGAAGCCGGCCATCATCACCATCGTCTCGATTCGGTGAAGCGCGTCCCGCGGCGAGTTCGCGTGCACCGTGGACAGGGAGCCGTCGTGCCCGGTGTTCATCGCCTGCAGCATGTCGAGCGCCTCGGCGCCTCGACACTCGCCGACGATGATCCGATCGGGCCGCATACGGAGCGAGTTGCGGACGAGGTCGCGGATGTGCACCTGGCCCTCGCCCTCGATGTTCGGCGGACGCGACTCGAGTCGAAGGACGTGTCGCTGGTTGAGCTGAAGCTCTGCCGCGTCCTCGATCGTGACGATTCGCTCCTGGTTCGGAATCGCGGCCGAGAGCGCGTTCAGCAGGGTCGTCTTACCGGAGCCCGTACCGCCCGAGATCAGCATGTTCATCTGCGCCTCGATGCAGCGGGACAGGAAGTCGACGGACTCGTCGGAGAGCGAGCCGATGTTGATCATGTCCTCGAGCGTCAGGCGCCGGCGGCTGAACTTCCTGATCGTCAGCAGCGGGCCCGAGAGCGAAAGGGGAGGGATGACCGCGTTCACGCGGCTGCCGTCCGGCAGACGGGCGTCGACCATCGGCGAGGCCTCGTCGATGCGCCGGCCGATCTGCGACACGATCTTGTTGATGATCCTGCGCAGGTGCGACTCGTCGGTGAACCGAACGGTCGTCTCGTACAGCTTTCCGGCACGCTCGATCCAGACGTCGTCGGAGCCGTTGCACATGATCTCGGTGATCGAGTCGTCGGCGATCAAGCGCTCGAGCGGCCCGTAGCCGAGGATGTCGTCGAGGATCTCGGCGGTCAGCCGATCGCGATCCTCGCGGGCGAGGCCCGGTTCGTCGTTCAGATGCCGCCTGATGTCGGAGGTAACGCGGTCGCGGAGATCGCCGGGATCGATGGCGATGTTGAAGAGCTGCGGGCCGAGCTCGCTGATGACCGACATGTGGACGCGGTTCTTGAGTTCCGCGAACGGCTCCTGCTGTTGTGCCGGCCGTTGGCCGGTCGAGATGCGCTCGTGTAGTTCCATCGTTTCCTAAACCTTCCTTCCGAAGAGCCGACGCCGTGAGCCTCCGTTCGCGGCCGGTGCGGCCGCGACGGCGGCCGCTTCCTCGATCGCAGGGCCGCCGAGAAGATCCGCGAGCCTACCGAACGCCTCGGCCGGTTCGGACTGCGGTCTTGCGACCACGATCGGGATTCCCTCGTTGACCGTTCGCGGAATCTCGCGGTCGGAGGGGATGAAGATGTCGGGGGTGCGTCCCAGCACAGCCTCGACGTCGGATTGACTGATGCCGACGCGGCTGTGGGCGCGGTTCAAGAGCAGAAAGATCCGGTCGGGGTCGTACTTCATGAGCTCGAGCGTCTCGAGCCCGAGCTTCGTGTTCTTCAGTGACAGCGAGTCGAGCATGCCGACCATGACGACGTCGCTCGCGCTGTCGATCGAGGTGATGACCTCGGCAGTGAAGCCCGGCGGCGTGTCGACGACGACCCAGTCGAAGTTGGCGCGGAGGATCGAGTACACCTCGCGCAGGAGCTCGGCGCCGACTGCGCTCGCCTGGTCGGGGCGTCGCGGTGCGATGAGCGTACGTACGCCCGACGAATGGGTCGCCAGGAACGCATCGAGCTTGTCGAAGTCGAGCGCGCCCGGCGACTGGGCGAGGTCGTAGACCGTCTTCTCCGGTGGCAGGCCGAGGCAGAGCGCGACGTCGCCGAACTGGAGGTCGAGATCGATCAGGGCGACCCTTTGCCCGCGTTGGGCGAGAGCCACGGCCAAGTTCGTCGACGTCAGCGTCTTGCCCGTTCCGCCCTTCGGCCCGAGGACGCAGACGAGGCGCGATTGATCCCCGTGTGTCGGAGCCTCTGCTCCCTGCCTCCGTGCGAGCAGCTTGTGGATCTCGAAGCGAACGTGATCGCGGGTGGAAGGGAGCATGATGATGTCGTCCGCCCCGGCCTCGAACGCGCGCCTGAGGAAGCCGTTCGGCGAACCGTGCCCGAGCACCACGACCGCGAGGTCGGGGTTCTGCCGGGACACGGCGTCGAGGAGCAGCAGGGCGCGGTCCGAGTAGCCCGCACACGCGACGAGGAGCATGTCGGCAGCGCCGTCGCGCAGCCAGCGCAACGCGTCTTCGGCGCCGGCGACCATGCCGACGACGTTGAAGTCGCTGTCGGCGGGCAGCGACGCCTGGACCTGCTCGGCGTCGACACCGGGCTCGATTGCGAGGAGGGCTTTTACCGGGCGGCTCGGCATCTGGGAAGTCCTACCTCAGCACTGTGGAGGCGTTGGCGGTGTCGGGCTTCGTCTTCTTCGCACCAACCACCGGGCGAAGCACGAACCAGAGCTGGCTGTTGTCCGCCGCGAAGGCGAAGTCCGCCACGTCCTTCATCTCCATGCGAAGGACGAGGTTGCCGCCGCCGCTCGGGCCGGGCGTGATCGGAATCGCGAGGACCTTGACGTTCGAGCGGAAGAGCTTCACGACGCCCGCCACTGCGATGTAGATGTCGACGGAGTCGCCGGCCTGGACCTGCGAAAGGCTCCCGTGGACGTTGTCGATCGAGATCGAGAGCGCGCGCTGCGTGCCGACGATCTGCGAGTCGACGGACGTGTTCGGATCTGCCGCGAAGTCGGTCGCCGTGAACTGCCGGCCCGGGAAGATGTCCGTGGCTGCCGCGCGTCCCACGAGGTACTGCGGATCGGCGACGGCACCGACCTGGACTTCCTTGCGCGGAAGCGTGGTCGGCGCGTACATCTGCTGGCTCGCCACGAGCGTTCCCGGCGTGCCCTTCGGGATGAGACGGTTGGCGACGAGGACCGGCGTGGGGGCGTTCTCGCTGTTGGTGCGCGCCCGGTAGCGGTCGAGGTAGAGCACGAGCAGGATCGCCGCCAGCACGACCGCCCCGATGCCGAGAGCGAGCGCCCAACCGCGGGACGACATCCTGCCTGAGACTTTGTTGGTGATCGTATTGGACATGGCTTCCTCTCCTTGCTGCTCCTACTTCGGCACGTCTGTGCGATTACATGAGTGTTGCGTCTCGGGGTGACGTCGAAGATTCATTCGACCAAAACTGCGACGCACGGCTGGAAGCTCGCACCCGGGTTGCAGATGATGCCGGTCCCGCCGCTCGTGCTCGCATTTGGCTGCACGTCGTTGACGAAGTGGCCCCAGACCCAGGTGTCGCCGTCCGTCAGATCGAGGTCGGGCGGGGGCTCGTTGCCGACGCCGAATGGAAGCCCATTGAGCGGGTCGGGGACATTTCCGTCGGTGCACGGATCTTCGGGAGCCCCCCCCTGCCAGTTTCCTCCGCTACCTGTGGTGCGGCCGTAGCCGGTGATGTAGAAGTTCCCGAACGCGACGATCGGGAAGACGTCGTTACCCGGTTTGTTGCTGAACGAGTCGTACGGCGTGAAGAAGAGCGTCACCAGGCGCGGGTCGTCGTCACGCAGCCGGTTTCCGCGCTTGGGCAGCGGGTTGTCCTGGGCGAAGGTGTAGCCGTCGAGCTGGTTGTTCGCGTCGTGCCAGTAGTTCCGGCCCGGCGTGAACGGCTCCGGTTGGCCGGGCACCTGGGTGGTGTTCTCGGCCGGACAGGTCGGGTTGTTGCTCACGCCGAAGAGGCGCTGGTTGAACCCTTGCATGATCTGGTTCGCGGCGTTTGTCGTCTGGGTCACGACGCATCGGTAGGGCGGCCAGTTGTCGAAGGGCGCGGCCTTGGGAACGGCGAAGAACTGGTTGACCGAGGTTAACTTCGGACAGTACGGGTTCGTCAGGAACGTGTTGGTCGCATAGAACGGTCCGCACCCCTGCTGGATCTCGTCCTTAATCGTCGAGATTTTCGGGTCGCAGTCGAGGACTGCGCGCTGGCTCGAGGTGTCACCGAGGTTCAGCGCGATCGGGGGCTCGTCCTGGTCCTGCGCGATCCCGCCCTGCAAGCCCATGTCGATGTAGAAGCAACGTTCGGCGCCGGCTATGTGACTTGCCGCCTGGCCGTCGATCAGCGCCGGCACGCAAGTTGCGCCGCTGAGGTTCCCCGACGCGAGCCGGAGCCACTTGATCGGTCCCGAGCGGTCGAGGTTGCCTCGGAATGCCCTCTGGATTGGGTTCTCGAAGACGTTCAGAAGCGTCGCGGCGTTGTTCGGCCAGTTCGTCGTTCGGCCGGCGGCCGTGAAGAACCACTGGCACGTCGCACTGAAGTTGTTCCCACAGTCGATCTGGCCAGGCCCGGCCGGGCCGACCTTCGTGTTCCTCAGTCGCACCCTGATCGCGATCGCGCTGCGCGCGCTCCCGGAGGGGAACGTCACGGACGAGGTCCAACTTGGCGACATATTGCAGTTCGGCCGGTTCGAACCGTCCAGGCACGTGCTCCCGAGGACGGAGGTGTTGCCGTGGACGAGGCCGTACTTGACCTCGGTGTCCGCCGTCGTTCGAGTCTCGCCGATCGGCCCGGGCGGGTCGAAGGAGCCGATGTCCACGTCGGCGTGGAGGGTGGCGGTGCACGAGCCCGACGCGATCGGGGGGGAGTTGAAGTACGACCCTGCGCAGGCCACTGGACTCGGGGTGTCGAGCCAGGCGCTCTCGACGTTCGGCGGTCCATTTCCGACGTTCTCGTCCGTGTAACCGCGGATGAACTGGAGACCCGAGTTGATGGTTTGCGTGCTGCCGACGCCGCTCGCGAAGAAGCACTGGACCAACCCGCTCGCCTGGCGGCAGAAGTCCTGCACCTGCGCTCCCTTCCAGGAGGGACCGACATTGAGGCAAGGCTGTACAGCCGGCGGCGAGCCTGCCCCGCAGCGCGGCTTGAAGCTCGTTGCAATCGCGATGCCGTTCGAGGTGTCGGGGTGGAAGGTTGCCCAGGACGTGTACGAGCAGCTCGGATCCGACGAGAGGGTCGTCCAGCCCCCCTGTCCGGCCGGAAGACCGAAGATGGTGTTGTCCTCGCACATGTACTTGACGTCGAGGATCTCTCCGTACCTGGGCCCCGGCGTCTCGTCGTAGAAGATGGCCGCGGCGCTCAGCGGCCTCGGGATTCGCACTGCGATCGGCAGGAGGCCGCTGAGGCCCTCTGCCTCCTCGATCTGAACACGTGCCTTCCGCTTGATGTCCGGGAAGAAAGGCAGCCAGCCGAAGAGGGCGTCGGTGTCGTCTTCCGTCGCCTTGACGTCGAGAGTCTTGGAGTCGCAGATCGACGGGTTGGGCGGGCTGAGCCTGTCGGCAGGCGCGAGGCCCGTGTCGTTGTCGTACCAGTCCATTCCGTTGAGCACGACGTGGATGTCCGACGCAAGCGCTGCACCTCCGCCGACCTGCGGATTGTAACCACCGGTAAGGACGGTCCCCGCTGCTGTCGTGTGCGGCCCGAAGAACTTACGCGCGGTCGCCTCGATCGTCGCCGAGTTGCCGGTCACCGCGTCGCCGCAGGGAAAGTTCCAGACGCCGCCTCCCGCGAAGGCCGCGGCGTCGACCTTGGTTTGGAGATGCTTGCGGTGAACCCACCAGTTGCCGACGTCCCACGTGGCGGCGGCGAGGATGAACGTCAGCGGGAGGATCACCGCGAACAGGATCATCGCGACCCCACGTTCGTCGCGCAGGTTGACCGTCTTCATGGCGCGCAGATCGCCGATCCGTTGTTCGCGGGGAGCGCTGGACTCGTTGGTTTTCGCTCAAGGCGCATCGTCGCTTTTGCCTTCAGGGTGATCGTCCCGACCCTGATGAGGGGAACGAACTGGAACTTCGTCTGGAGGCTTACCCGGACTGGATCTCCGGCGGTCGCCGTCCCCGCCGGAGATCCGGACGGGGTGACGTAGCAGATCTCGACGGTCGCGCCGTTGCCCCGTGAGATGATCTGCCCTTCAGGTGTCGCAGTGGTTTTCGGCCCCAGATACTTTGCGAGGGTCGTCGGGCCGCACTGGTTCGTACCGCAGTTCACTGCGGCTGACCGCGCACCCTGGTTCGCGAGCCGCTGCAGGTCGAGCCAGAAGTTGAGCGCAACTGCGAACTGGATGACGCCCGCGACGAGCGCGACGAAGAGCGGCGCGATGAGCGCGAACTCGACCATGGCCTGGCCGCGTTCGCTGCCAAAGCGGCGCAGGGCACGCTTCTCCGTCGTCGCACGCATAGACCTGCTGGCGTTATCGGCTGGATCGGCGTTCAACGTGAGTCTCCCTTCCCCTTGGACTCGTGTCCGACTCCATTGTGCCCTCCACACCAGACATGCGAAAGGGTGAAATGAAATGCGCCGGCCCGGTCGAGGGGGTTACCGGGCCGGCGCACACTACCCGTTGCCGGGTTCTTGCTCGACCGCAGCCGCGAGGGCTACGGCCATGCCAGGGCTACGGCTAAGGCAGCGGCCCCGGTGACTGGACGCTTCCGCCGGTGTCGCTGAACAGGTTGTCGATCTTGCCGGCGAGGAACAGCATCGCGACGATCAGAAGAATCGCGATCGAGGCGATGATCAGTGCGTACTCGGTGATCGTCTGGCCGTCTTCGCGGTCGCGAAGGGCTGCGATCGTGGTCTGCACCCGGACAAAGGGGCGCAGGAGCATCTCGGTCATCCCGAGTTACCTCCGTTTGTCGAACGAGGTGCTGATGCACCCCTGATGGACATGGACCCGTCGTTGCACATTGGGCTCTCCTCAGGGTTGTGACAGGGCGGTTTTTCCACAACTGGCCGGGCGGTCTGTTCGGACTAGACCATCGGCCGCATCTCGTGCCCCGAAGGGGTGAGCCTCGTCACTGAATTGGGTTACTTGCAGATTTGCAGGCACTTCGGACAGAGGCCGCGACCGTGGACCGCCACCGCAACGAGAATCGGCGAGGAGGTCTGCGCGTCAACCAAGTCGAAGGCGCTTCGAGGCCGGTACGCATTCTCGTTCTGGTCCCACTGGCCGGAGCGCTCGAGGCTCATCAAGGACGGGACTGGCCTCTCGGCCACTTGGGCCAGACTCCCTCCTCCGATCGGGTCACCATCATCCCTCGATAGGTGACGATCATCACGGCAATGCCGCGCGCCATCCACTGCCACCACTTTCTGGACAGGCCCCTAGCCGGCCCGCTCAGGTCGTGCGATCGTCCGTCGGAACGACGGTGACCGCATGAGCTCCGAGCCCACCGCCGCACCTCTCGAGCGTTTAGCCGGCTCGCCGCCGCGTGGCCTCGCTTGGTGTCTAGCTCGCCGCTGGCCGCTCCTCGTCTGGGGAGCGATGCTCGGTTGGTCGGTCGCGCTCTTCACCACGGTACGAACCGCGTACGACACGTTCCAGCTTCCTCGCTTCGACCTCGGCAACATGGCGCAGGCAGTCGCGAGCACCGCACACGGACGGCCACTCGAAGTGACTCTCGCGACGGGCGAGCAGTCGCTCCGCCTGGCGAGCCACATCGACCCGATCTTGGCGCTGCTCGCTCCCTTCTGGATCCTGGCGCCGACCCCGCTGACCCTCGCCGCGGTGCAGATCGCGGCCTGCGCGCTCGGCGCTCTTCCCGTCTTCTGGCTCGCGCGCCGACACCTCGGGTCCGAGACGACCGCCGCGCTTCTAGCTCTCGTCTATCTCTTCTATCCGTGGCTCGCCTGGACAGCGCTCGAGGCCTTCCATCCCGTGACGCTTGCCATCCCGCTCTTCCTCTACGCAATCTGGTTCCTGGACTCGGAGCGCGTGTGGGCCTTCGCACCCTTCGCGGTTCTCGCCCTCTTGACGGGCGAGCTCATGGGAATCGCGATTGCAGGCCTCGGCCTCTGGTACTGGCTGGCCCGCGGACATCGACGACCTGGCCTCGTCATCGCCTGGGCCGGCATGGCGTGGACGGCGTTCGCCGTCAAGGTCCTCGTACCGGCGTTCCGGGGCGACGCGAGCCCATTCTACGACCGCTTCGCCTCGGTGGGCGGATCCCCGGAGGGTCTCATCCGCACTGTGTTCACGGATCCGGGCGCGATCGCGGCCGCCCTCTTCACGCTCGACGACTTCGCCTACATCGTTTGGCTGGCAATTCCCTTGGCCGGCGCGTTTCTGCTGTCGCCGGGGCTGGCTGTGATCGCGCTTCCGCAGCTCATGGTCAACACGCTGGCCGACTCGTCGCCCACGACGGACCCGCGAACGCACTACATCGCGGCGATCGTGCCGTTCCTCGTCGCCGCCTCTGTTTTCGGCCTCGCCCGCTTGCCGAGCGCGCATCGACTTCCCGCTGCCGGTTTCCTGCTGGCGCTGTGCAGCGCGCTTTCGCTCCTGGTCGGGCAGTGGCTTGCGATAGCCGGAGTCAAGTCGCTCGGGTACCAGGCCGATCTCCCCGACCGGCACCTGGCGGCCATGCGGAGCGCCGTCGAGGTCGTCCCCGACGGGGCGCCACTGAGCACGACCAACAGGATCGGTGCGCATCTGTCGGGGCGCCGATACGTCTACAGCGTGCCCATCCTCAGGCGTGCGGAATGGGTCGTTCTGGATACGTGGGACCCCCGCTTGGTGCTCGACTCGACGGTCGACGTATGGGATCCCGCCCGGCTTCGAGTATTTCAGACGAGACTCGAGAAGAGCCCGGAATGGGTCACTGCGTTCGAGCAGGACGGAGTCCTCGTGTTCCGGAAGGTTGGGCGGTGAGCGCTGCACCGCGGGCGAGGACGGAAGGCAAGCAGCTCACCCCGGGTGCGGTGATGACCCGAGAGGAGAGCTCACGGTTGGGTATCGTCGGCCTGGTCCGCGCTCGAGCGTGGCCACTCGTGGTCTGGACGGCGATGCTCGGCTGGTCGGTCGGGCTCGTCGCGATCGTCCGCTCCGACTACGGCAACTTCCGCTTCGCGCGCTTCGATCTCGGAAACATGGTGCAGGCGGTGTGGAGCACGGCCCACGGCCGTCCCCTCGAGATGACCGACGCGACCGGCGAGCAGATCGTCCGCTTCGCCAGCCACGTCGATCCAATCCTCGTCCTCCTCGCTCCCCTCTGGATCATTGCCCCCACGCCCATCACACTCGCGTCGGTGCAGATCGTCGCGTGCGCGCTGGGAGCACTTCCTCTCTTCTGGCTTGCGCGGCGCCATCTCTCCTCCGAGAAGGCCGCGGCGTTGGTGGCCGTCGCGTATCTCGTGTACCCGTGGCTCGCCTGGACGGCCCTCGATGCCTTCCACCCGGTCACGCTCGCGATCCCCGTCTTCCTCTCTGCGATCTGGTTCCTCGACACGGGGCGGCTCTGGGCCTTCGCTCTCTGTGCGGTCTTGGTCTTGGCGACTGGCGAGCTGATGGGGCTGCCCCTCGCCGCCCTCGGGCTCTGGTACTGGCTCTCCCGCGGTCATTGCCGTGCAGGCCTGATAACGGCCGTCGCCGGACTCGGCTGGACCGTGATCTGTTTAACGCTCATCGTCCCCGCCTTTCGGGACGGGCCGAGTCCTTTCTTCGGTCGCTACGAGTCCGTGGGTGGCTCGCCCTGGGGCATCGCCAAGAGCGTGTTCACCGATCCGACGGCGATCGTCTCGGCGCTGGGATCGAGAGACGACGTCGTCTACCTCCTGTGGCTCGGTGCCCCGCTGCTCGGGATCTTCCTTCTTTCGCCCGCCCTGGCTGTAGTCGCGGTTCCTCAGATCCTCGTGAACGGCCTCTCCGACTGGCCGACGACGACTGACCCGCGGCACCACTACATCGCCGCCGCCGTTCCGTTTCTGCTCGCCGCGTCGGTCCTCGGCCTCGCTCGCCTACCTCAGGCACGGCAGGTTCCATGGGCCGTGGCGGTTCTCGCGGCCTCGGGAGCCTTGGCGCTGATGCTCGGGCCCTGGCCCGGTGCCCCCGGGGCGCGGCCCGTCGCGCTCCACACCGAGTTCCCGGCGACGCACGTTGCTGCGCTTGCCGCCGCCATCGCGTTGGTGCCAGCCAACGAAGCGGTCAGCGCGACGAATGCAGTCGGCTCCCAACTCTCCGAGCGCCGGTACCTCTACAGCATCCCAGTCATCGGCCGCGCGCGCTGGATCGTCCTCGACACGTGGAACACGTGGATGCCTGGAACGGCATCTCGCGAGGAGGGGCTGCAGCCGGAGCTCACGAGGGCGTTCCTCGACCGTGTCCAGGCGAGCCCGAAATGGCGCCTCGCATTCGAGAGGGACGGCGTCCTCGTGTTCCAGCGGAAATCTGGACGATGAACCGGGCTCCATCCACCGGCCCGCGCAGGTTGGCCGTGACCTTTCTCGAGATCTCAGTCTGCGCCGTCCTGCCGCTCCTCGCGCTCATCTACGTCTTCACCCTCGTCGCCGGCGATGGGCAGGCGACGGATTTCGAGACGGCCTTGTACAGCGCGGGCGACGCGGTTCGCCGGGGCGAAAACCCGTACCCGACGGCGGACGACCCGATGTTCCTGAGGGGATTGGCGTACGTGTACCCGCCTCTCACGGCGATCGTGTCGGTTCCGTTCACCCTGCTTCCTGTGGGTGCGGCCGGTATCGCTGTGATGGTCTTGCTGACGGCGGGAGTCGCCGCGACGTTGCTGGCCCTCGGCGTGCGCGACTGGCGCTGCTACGGCCTTGCGTATGCGTGGCCGCCGGTCTTCTCGGCAATTCAAACGGGCAACGTGACGATTCCGCTGGCGCTGTGCGCGGCGCTGGCGTGGCGCTTTCGGACTCGTGCGTGGGGCGCCGGTGCGAGCATCGGTTTGGGACTGGCCATCAAGCTCTTTCTCTGGCCGCTGACGGTCTGGCTTGCTGCGAGTCGGCGGTACGCAGAGGCTCTCGTGTCGATTGTCGTCGCGTCGGTGCTGCTCGTTCTCTCGTGGGCGGTCATTGGCTTCAAAGGCTTTCGCGAGTATCCCCATCTCCTCGACCGACTCGAAGATCTCCTGGGTGCGGAGGCCTACACCGTCTACGCCCTCGGCCTGGATCTCGGCCTGTCGTCCGGAGCGGCTCGAGCGCTCTGGATAGCGCTCGGAGTCGTGCTGCTTGCCCTCGTCGTCGTCATGGCCCGACGTGGCGACGAGCGTCGTGCGTTCGTGCTCGCGCTCGCAGCGACCTTGGCCTGCACGCCGCTCGTCTGGCTTCACTACTTCGCCCTGCTCCTCGTCGCGGTTGCCATATCCGAGCCCAGGCTCGGACCAGCGTGGTTCGTCCCGCTCGCGATGTATCTCTCGACAGCGACACACAACGGGACGACTTTCCAGACGATCCTCACGATCGCGGTCGCGGCTCTCACCGTCGCGGTTGCCCTCAGGCCGGCGTGGCCCAGGCGTCATGCGGTTCTGGCGCCTAGCTCGTCTGCTGCCGGAGGACGACCGTGATGCGATCGTCGCGGTAGAGGGCGCGCGCACCCAGCTCAGCGAGGAAATCATCGACGTGCGACGGCTTCGAGGCTGTGTCGAGCACGACCACGTTGAAACCGTCCGCTATCGACTTCCAATCGTCGCCCTGCTCTCCCTTGAAGCGGACGGTTCGCTCGAATGTGTCCTGGTCGTAGATCTCGAAGCGAACGTCGTATGCCAGCCGCCCGCGCAGCTCGGGGATGCGCCAGAGGATCCAGTCCGCGTCGCGGCTGGTCGCGTACACGCGCAGCTCGGACGGATCACCGGCGTGGCGGACCGCGGCCACCGCGCCCTCGGGCCAGTTGCGGGAGTACCACGCGTCGCTCCGCACGAGCGCCGCGACCACGACCACGGCGAGCACGCCGACGGCGCCGAACGAGAGCGCGCCGTTGACTTGCTTGCGCGGCAGCGGCTCGGGGCCCTCGAGCCTCCTCCCGATCGCGACCGGGAGCAACACCATGCAGGCGAGTGCGAACCATGGAATCCCGCGGATCGCGAGTAGGGCCCCCGCGAATGTGAACACCAGCGTGCAGACGTCGAAAGTCGTCAGCCGCCGCCGCCCGGCGAGGACAACGACGAGCGCGAGCGCGGCGAGCACATAGAAGGCGAGTGTGTCCCAACCCGGGTCGGCTCGTTGCCACTCGGTGACGAGCTCGCGCGGGAAGGGCGGGTCGACCAGCAGCAGGTGGTAGTAGCGGAGGGTCGTCGCAGGCCCGTATGGCGTCGCGAGCATCGCGAGCGGCGGGAGCAGAATCAGGGCGAGGCTCCGCACGCCCGAGCGTCCTCGGCTCGAGACGAGCTCGAGCCCGCCGAGGAACATCGTCAACAGTGCCGCAAGCGCGACGCTGCCATGGACGTTCGCCCACAGCACCAGAAGGGGGAAGACGAGATATGCGCGCCGCGAAGGTCTACGGGCCTCGGACGCGAGCAACCAGATCAAGCCGGTGAAGAGCGGCAGTGCCACGAGCTGGGCGCGGATCGTCCAAGCCCACGGCGCCGCGAGCAGTACCGGGAAGAACACCAGGACGAGCGCACGCGGACCCGCGCCGAGCGATCGTGCACCGGCCGCGGACAGGACGAACGCGGTGACGACGAACGCCCCGCCGGCGACGGCCAGAAACGCGTGACCGCCGGCCGAATGCACTCCGTAGAAGAAGAGCTGTGCAAGCCACTGCTGGTCGGTCCAGGTGCGCCCGAGCCCGAGCACGGTCAGCTCGTCGTGTTCAGGCAGGCCGTGCTCCCACACCTCGCGGCCGGCGACGAGCGTGAGCCAGCTGTCGGCGACGAGCAGCTGCGGTGGAAACACCGCAAGGAAGACGGTCCCGAACGCCGCCAGGACGACGATGAGGACGAACTCCTCCTCGGCGACACGCCGCAGTGGCCTCACGTCCCTGGACGCCCCCGGCTCCCGCCCGGCGGAGCCGGGCTCCGCCGG